>JAKBAC010000024.1 GCA_021809365.1 Planctomycetota bacterium
GCAAGCGTCTGGTCAAGAGTCCGAAGATTTATTGGCGTGATACCGGATTGTTACACGCACTACTCAATACACCTGATGCATCATCGTTGATTGCCCAACCATGGGTGGGCGCAAGCTGGGAAGGTTGTGTCATTGAGCAATTGCTTGCGGAACTCTGGGCGCGTGGTCGCCAGTTTCAACCGTTCTGGTTCCGCAGCAGCGATGGCTATGAAATAGATCTGGTCTTGGAGATGGACGGTGAAAAGTGGGCGTTTGAAATCAAGCTGACTACCGCTCCGGGTAGCGCCGACATGCGGCGGCTGGATAAGGCGGCGGATATGATCGGAGCATCCCGCCGATTTTTGGTTTCCCAAGCCCCTGAATCCGTGGGCGATGAATTGCGAGCTACCTGTAATTTGCAATGGCTGCTGCAGCGCGTAATCTCCACATAACATTGCAGGATGCAAGCGTTTCAACGAGCAACGAGCAACGGGTTTCACCGCGAAGGGGCGGCGATGACGGACTTACCACAAAGATACGACGACCACGACGACGAAATTAACCACGAGGTAACGGAGGTAAACGGAGGGAACGACGGCGAGTAGCCACAGAGGGCACAGAGGCCAATTTCAACGAATAACGAGTAACGAGCAACGAACAACCGTCGCAGCGGCGATGACGACGGGATTAACCGCAAAGGGACGAAAGAACGCAAAGATACGATGACCACGACGATATTTACCACAAAGACACGACGACACAAAGATACGGCGACGGAACGACACGCTTCAACGAAACGCTGCGCTCAACGAGTAACGAGCAACGAACAACGGGGCACTTTGTCGCTGCGGCGACGACGACGGGATTAACCGCAAAGGGGCGGCGACGACGGTATTTACCACGAGGTAGCGGCGGCGGCCGCAGAGCAGGAGAGAGTAGGGAGTTGACAGTAGAGCGAATCGGGCCGCGGCCCGATTAGAGCAGGTGTGGGAACAACGAACAACAGGGCGCTGCGCTTAACGAGCAACGAACAACTAGCAGACTTACCTGCGGTCTACTTTCTACTTTCTCAACACTGACGACTGTTGCGCAAAACGCGCGGTGCAAGCACACGCGGCTAAAAGGGGATCGGGCGTCCCAGCACCGCGCCCGGATTTATTGCTACGCCCCAACGGGCGTATTGCGCGCGGCGTGGGTTGACAGACTTTGTGAAAAATAGTACAAATAAGGGAGTTTGCTGGACGGTAACGGCCATGGAAGAAAATGAGCCGAAGAAGGAAACGCGGGCAGGCGGTGCTCAATCAGCGTTTGATCGCCTGGAGCGTCATGCGTCTGAATTATCCGGCGCATCATCCGTAAAAACAGGCCACCAGGAATCTCCCGCAGCGCGGGCTTCGGGGTTGCGGCGCTTTACCTCCATGGGAATTGAATTCCTGGCGGTGGTATTGATTTTTGGCCTCATCGGCCAGTGGCTGGATAAGAAATTCCAGTGGCATGGGCTGGCGACGGTGGTGTTGATCTGCGTTGCCGTGATCGGAGATTTATACCTCCAGATCAAAATGCTGCTGAAGCAAAGTGGGCCAACGGTGACGCGTACCGGGAGCCGCACTGACGGGGAAGGTTCAAAAAAGGGTACTGATTCAGATGACTGATCAGGCGACACCACCTCCGATTCGCAATTTCCAGCTACGGCTGGGCTTGGCAGTTACACCGCTGATCGCGACCGGCGCGGCGATGGCGCTGGCGATGTTGATTTTGCCACTGTTTCATCGTCCGCTGTACATGCGGGAGATGCTGGCGGCGGCTCTGGTGAGCGCGGTGGTGGGGCTGCTGGCGGTTTTGCCGATGGTGGTGCTGATCGGTCGAAGCGCCATTTTGCTTCTGCGGTGTGCGGTACTGGCCAATATGACGCGCTTGGTGGGTGTGACGCTGGGAGGAATTCTGGTGATCGCGCTGGCACCGGTGCATCTGCATAAAACAGTGGTGCTGCTGTGGCTGGCGGCGTTTTACTTTATCCTGCTGATAGCTGAAAGTGTGGCGTCTTCGTGGGTGATTAAGCACTCCAAGGTGTGAGGGGTACCGACCCGTGCCCTGCAGGATGCCGGAATGCCGGGACGCCGGGATTTTTATGTCGTCGGGCATTGACGCCGGGCGTGTTTTGGGGTAAAAGTTTTGGCTCGAATCAGCTCTGGCGGGTTGGTGTCGGGACGAGAATCGCAATCGGAATAGATAACCTATGGTTTTTATGCTGCCCAATGCCATCGGCCCGTGGAGTCTGGCTGAAATCAATGTCCTCAACGGGACCGTTGCGCACAATTTGTACTCCCATCCATTGTTTAAACTTTTTGGTCAAAGCTTTTACTTTACCAATCACGTCCTGATGCTCTTGTTGTCCGCTGGACTGATGCTGGCAATTTTTCCAGCCATGGCTCGTCGATTGAAATCCAAGCCTGTTCCAACCGGCTTTCGCAATTTTTTTGAAGCACTGCTGGTATTCCTGCAACGCGACACCTTTGAACCAATGCTGGGCAAGTGGGCCGCAACATTTACACCTTATCTATGGACGGCATTCTTTTTCATTTTGTTCGCTGATTTGTTCGGAATGTTGCCGATCGACGAACTTATTCAATTATTCAATGACGCATTTGGAACCCACGTCCCGGAATTTTGGGGCGGGGCGACGGGTGATTTAACGGTGACAGCGACATTGGCGGTCTGCACGTTTCTGATCGTGCATATTTCCGGCTTGTCGGAGTTTATCCGAACGGCGCGTCAGCATCACACGCCACACATTCGTGTGGGCCATGCCGCCTCGGACGTGAGCGATACAGGATCCGGATCAGCGGCTCATGCAACGTCAACCCGGGCGTGGCCGGTGGCGGCGGTGATTGGTGTGGCCAAATATCTCAAGCACATTGTGCCGCCGGGCGTACCATGGGTGATCTGGCCGTTGATGTTTGTATTGGAATTGCTGGGCACATTTGTTAAGCCGCTGGCATTGTGCATGCGGTTGTTTGCGGTGATGATGTCCGGTCCGCTGGTGGTAGCGGTGCTGGTGAGCATTATATTTTCGTTCGGCGGATATTTTATCCGGACCGTGACGGGCGTGCCGGTGATTTTATTCGGCACCGCCTTTGAAGCGCTGCATCTGCTGGAAGCGTTTCTACAGGCCTATATTTTTACGCTGCTAAGTGCGGCGTATATTGCCGAGGCGATGTCGGCGGAACATTGATTTTCGCGCGCCGCAGTGTGTTGGCGTGGTTAAGGATTATAGAAGGTTTAAGGCAACAGGAGTAATATTAAATGGATCCAACAACAGTACAGACCGGACACGTGGTGGTGGTGCACAGTGTTAATTCCATGCACGAATTAACCCAGGCCATTGAGATCGCCGGCGCGCTGATCGGCGGCGGAGCCGGCGTGGGTGGCGCGGGTGCCGGCGTGGGTGCCATTGGTGGAAGCATGTGCGAAGCCACCGCGCGGCAACCGGAACTGATCAATACCATCCGCACCCAGTTCTTTCTGGCGGCGGCCATCATTGAAGGGTTCACGTTCCTTCTGCTGGTGTTGGTCATGATCGTTTTGATTCGGAACGGTGGTCTGTAATCGGCAGCGCCGCCGTGGCGTTGTGAAAAATGTGGGTTGGCTCTAAGCATATTGGTTTAGAGGCATTAGGGGCGGGTACGCTTATGACATGTATGGCGGAAAATTCAAATCGCTCGATTGCGGCGAAACCCCGCACACTGCTGCGGTGGCTGACGGTAAGCGCGGTGGCGGCCATCAGCGGCTCAGCCGGCATGGCCAGGGCGGCAACGTCCGGCGGTGGCGGCAACGCCGGTGCGTCTTTAATGTCTATCAATGCCGGCATGGCGCTGATTACACTGCTGATCTTTGTGGTACTGCTGGTGGTGCTTAGCAAATATGCCTGGCGGCCCCTTATTGACGGCCTCAAGAGCCGGGAGAATGCCATTCGCGACAGCATTCAAGCCGCCGCCGACGCACAGGCGCAAGTGGAACAGACCCGCAAGCAGTTGGAAGAAAAAATCGCCGAAGTGCAACGCGAGGCTTCACAACAGCTTCAGCAGGCCAAGGCGGATGCCGCCAAGGCGGCGGATTTGATTCGGCAGCGCGCGGAAGCGGAATCGCGGGCGCTAAAAGATCAGGCCCTGCGGGATATTGAAGCGGCCAAGCAGCAGGCTTTGGCGGATATTGCCAATCGGGCGGCGGATATCAGTGTGGATATTGCATCGCGTATCATCGGGCGGGAAATCAACGCCCAGGATCAGCGGAAACTTCTGGATGAATCGCTGGCCCAGTTGGCCGGCACCATGAATTGATGATCCGTTCGATTGGCGTTCGGAACAGTTGGGTAGACTGGTATGGAACAAAAAGAAGCTCATTACATGGCGATCGGGCGGGTTTACGCGGAGGCGCTTTATGACTCCGCGCGGCGGGCTGGTCAACTTGCGGATGTGCTGGCCGATATTGAATCCATCAGAGCCTTGCTGGCCGCCGCCAGGCGATTGGATATGTTTCTGAAAGCCGCAACCATTAATACCGCCGAAAAATTAAAACTCGTTGAACAGGCATTGGCCGGCTCGGTTAATGGGCTGACACTTTCAGTCCTGCGAGCCATGGCGCGGCGCGATCGCCTGGATATGCTGCGGGAATTCACAGTGGCATTTGATCTGGTGCAACGTGACCGCAACAATCGTTTGAGTATCGACATTTTTTCCGCTCAGCCGCTGTCGATGGATGAACGGCAGCGTATTGCCGAGGTGGCTGGGCGCAACCTTGGTCGGCTGATTGATCTGACGGCCAATGTGGATGAGTCCCTGATTGGTGGGGTACAGTTAAAAATTGGAGATATGTTTATTGATGGCTCGGTCAAGCGCCGCTTGCGGGCCATGAAGTCCCAGTTGCACAGCGGGATGATGGCGGCGATGAAGAAAACTGGGGCACTGCGGGCCTGAAGGAATGAATTCCAACGCGCAATGGACGACACAAGGAACGTTTGACAAAGAATTGCATAACAAGGCGAAGTAATATCAAGGTGATAACATGAAATTCAGAGTAGATGAAATAGCGTCGGTCCTCGAAAAAGAAATTGCCAGTTTTGAAGATCGGCTTGACGTCAGCCAGGTTGGCAAAGTCATTGAAGTCGGCGACGGTATTGCCCGTATCTATGGATTGTCCAATGCCATGGCCGGAGAAATGCTTGATTTCGGCAATGACATGTACGGGCAGGTATTTAATCTTGAGGAAGAGACCGTCGGCGCGGTTATTTTCGGTGACTGCTCGCACATTAAGGAAGGCGATGTGGTCAAATCCACCGGCGAGCTGCTGGCCGTGCCGGTGGGCCGGGAGCTTTTGGGCCGTGTGGTCAACGCATTGGGTCAGCCCATTGACGGCGGTTCTCCGATTCTTACTTCCGATCGTCGGAAGGTGGACGTCATTGCCCCTGGAATTGCGGATCGGCAGCCGGTGAAAGAACCATTGCAGACCGGTATCAAGGCCATTGATTCGATGATTCCCATTGGCCGCGGTCAGCGCGAGTTGATTATCGGCGATCGCAAGACCGGCAAAACCGCAATCGCGATTGATGCGATTATCAACCAGAAGAAATTTGCCGGCACGCCGGATGAGGTGATATGTGTGTATGTGGCCATTGGTGGGAAGGAATCGACTGTCGCCGGCGTGGTGGACGTTTTGAAGCGTCACGGGGCGATGGATTACACCATTGTGGTCGTGGCGGGGGCGTCCGATTCGGCACCGCTGCAATATATCGCTCCGTATGCCGGTTGCGCGATGGCTGAACATTTCATGTGGCAGGGCAAGGCGACACTGTGCGTTTATGATGATCTTTCCAAACAGGCTCAGGCATATCGGCAGTTGTCGTTGCTGTTGCGCCGCCCGCCGGGCCGCGAGGCGTACCCCGGTGATGTGTTTTATCTGCACAGCCGCTTGCTTGAACGGGCCTGCAAACTTTCCAAGGAAAATGGCGGTGGCTCATTGACGGCTCTGCCGGTCATTGAAACGCAGGAAGGGGAAGTCTCCGCGTATATTCCCACCAATGTGATCAGTATCACCGATGGCCAGATTTATCTGGAACCGGATTTGTTCTTCGCCGGCGTGCGGCCCGCCATTAACGTCGGCATCTCGGTGAGCCGCGTGGGTGGTGCGGCGCAGATCAAGGCGATGAAGCATAAGAAAGTGGCCGCATCACTGCGGTTGGATTTGGCCGCGTATCGTGCCCTTGAAGCTTTTACGCAGATCGGCACGGATCTGGACGCCGCCACGCAGAAGCAATTGGATCGCGGCGCGCGTATGGTGGAGATTCTCAAGCAGCCGCAGTATCAACCCATGGATGTTGTTGATCAGGTTGTGGTGATCTATGCGGCCACCCAGGGATTTTTAGATACGGTGGCGTTGAAAGATATTGGTCAATGGGAACGGGATTTTCTGGATTTCTGGAATGCCTCAGGCGTCGCGGTTCGCAAGGAGTTGATGCAGAAGCGGGAACTGACGCCCGAAATGGAAACAAAGATTGGGGAAGTTATCAGGAATTTTTCCAACGTCTCTCCGTTATGCCGGAAGAAAATTGAGGGTTTGCCGATTACACCCGGAAGCGGTGGCCCGGTGCAGGCACCACAACAAAGAGAAGCGCCGGCCCCGAAACGATAAGGCAATGTGATAACAAGACAGGCAGTGTGCTGTAATGGCGAAGGCCAGAGAAATAACCAAGCGCCGCAAAGCGGTTCGCAACATCTATAAGATCACCCGTGTGATGCAGATGGTGGCAACCGCACGGTTTCAGCGCGCGTTGAAGCGCGCCAAGGGTACCAGACCCTATCTGGATAAGCTCGGTGCCATTGTTCAGGATACGTTGCTGGGGGCGCAAGGTTCCGCGGAACTCAAGCGGCATCCATTGTTAATCAGCCGCACGCCCTGCCGCAGAACCGCCATATTGGTGGTGACCAGCAACCGTGGTTTGGCGGGGGGATACAACAGTCAGATTTTGCGTTTGGCCATGCAAAATATCAAGCAACTTGAGGAAGATGGACAGCAGGTGGATATTCATGTGGGCGGACGCAAAGGAGCCGCCTATTTCCGCTTTGCCAGGCGCGACGTCAAAGCGGCGTATACCGGCATAAGTGATAATGCCACGTTCGAGGAAGTGCTGCCGGTTTCGCAGGGGCTGATGGATGATTATGCCAATCAGACGGTGGATGCGATCAAAATTGTTTATATGCGGTTTATCAGCGTTGGCCAGCAGCGAGCCACGGCACTGGACGTATTACCGGTGGGGGCCTTGGAACAGGAAGATGTCGCCAATGAAAAGGGCCGGCCCAGCCGCCTCGACGCTTGCAGCGAATATTCTCCCGATGCCGGTGAATTGCTGGTGGACTTGGTACCCGCGATGGTGCGTGCGGCTGTATTTCAGGCATTTGTGGATGCCTCCGTGTCCGAACAGATCGCACGCATGCTCGCCATGTCCGCCGCCACCGAAAATGCCGACAGCATGATCAAACTGCTGACCCGCGAATACAATCGGGCGCGGCAATCGCAGATTACCAGTGAATTGTCCGAACTTATGGGCGGTGTGGAAGCGCTGAAATAGAGAATCGACGATGATGTGGCTGCGGATTTTCCGTGGTTTTTATTGATATTGTTAAGTCAAGGCACGAAAGCAAAATTAGAAACAGTTGGAGTCAATCATGGCCGGAACAGGTGTAATTTCTCAGGTAATTGGATCAACGTTTGACGCGATTTTCCCCGAAGATCAGTTGCCTTCCATTTTTAACGCCATTCGCGTGGATTACGAGGCTGCGGCCGGCAAGGGTGTCTCTATGCACCTCACGGGTGAAGTTCAGCAATTGCTGGGCGGTGGCCGCGTGCGCGCGGTGGCCCTGGGGTCCACCGATGGCCTGGTCCGCGGCATGAAGGTGCTGGACACCGGATCGCCCGTTACCGTGCCGGTGGGTACGGAAACGTTGGGCCGGGTGTTTAATCTCCTCGGTGAACCGATTGATAAAAAAGGCCCCGTCGTTACCAAAAGCCGCCGATCGATCCATCAACCCGCTCCGGATTTCAAAGAACTGGAACCAAAAACCAAAATATTTGAAACCGGCATCAAGGTGATCGACCTGCTGGCTCCATACGTTCGCGGCGGAAAAACCGGCCTCTTCGGCGGGGCCGGCGTAGGAAAAACGGTTATCATTCAGGAACTGATCGCTCGTCTGGCCCGGTTCCAGAGCGGCTATTCCTGCTTTGCCGGGGTGGGGGAAAGAACCCGCGAAGGTAACGATTTGTGGTTGGAAATGCAGGAAGCCAAAATCGGCGATACCGGTAAAAGCGTGATCGACCAGACCGTCATGGTCTTCGGCCAGATGAATGAACCACCCGGTGCCCGCTTGCGCGTGGCCATGTCCGCTTTGACCATGGCCGAATATTTCCGCGATGAAACCGGCGCGGATGTGCTGCTGTTTATTGATAATATTTTCCGTTTCACCCAGGCCGGTTCGGAGGTCTCCGCGCTATTGGGCCGCATGCCCTCGGCCGTGGGCTATCAGCCCACATTGGGTACGGAAATGGGTGAATTGCAGGAACGCATTACCTCCACGACCAAAGGGGCCGTGACTTCCGTGCAGGCCATTTATGTGCCCGCCGATGACTTGACCGACCCCGCTCCCGCCACGGCGTTTACGCACTTGGACGCGTTTACCGTGTTGAGCCGCAGCATTGCGGAAAAGGGTATTTATCCCGCGGTGGATCCGCTGGAAAGCAACAGCCGCATCATGGATGTCAATTATCTTGGTGAAGAGCATTACGCGGTTGCGCAGTTGGTCAAGCGTACCTTGCAGCGGCATAAAGATCTGCAGGATATTATCGCCATTCTTGGCGTCGATGAATTAAGCGAAGAAGATAAACTCACGGTCAGTCGCGCCCGGCGGCTTGAGCGTTTCTTCTCTCAGCCGTTTTTTGTGGCGGAGGTATTTACCGGCAAAACCGGGTCCAACGTCAAACTCGTGGACACCATCCGAAGTTGCCGCGAGATTACCGAAGGCAAATGGGACCATCTGCCCGAAGCCGCGTTCATGTACGTTGGTGCCGTGGAAGAAGCCGCCGAACAAGCCAAGCGCATGAAGGACTGATTCACCGCCGGCGCACGGTTCTATCGGTGTATCAATTCTCATTGGGATGTAGCGCGCGGGGCGCTGACAGTTAATTGAATTGCGCGATACCTGGCCGCGTCTTCCGGGGTTATCTGGTGCTGCCGTTTGGGAAATTCACCGGGCTTACGGGGCTGCAAGTCAGGTGATTGCGGGCCGTCATGGCGCTTGAGCACGTCATAGTATTGATTACGCTGCGCGGGAATCCAGCCGCTGTCACGGATGATCCGGCAGATTAATTCTTCGGAAAGCCGGAAGGACGTGCCGGCACTGGATACCACATTTTCTTCCATCATCACGCTGCCCATGTCATTGGCACCGAAGAACATCGCCAATTGGCCGATCTTCGGCCCCATGGTGACCCAACTGCTTTGGAGGTTGCGGATATTATCAAAATACAGCCGCGCCAGCGCCAGCATGCGCAGATATTCATTGGCGTCCGCGAGGCGTACGGTGCGGCCATTGTCAAATTCAAACGGTACGCCCGCGTCGGGATTCCATTTGCGTTTTTTATCCAGCGGCGTATGGTCCGGCTGATAAGTCCAATGAATAAACGCGGTGTAGTGTGCCGGCGCATTGGCCAAGGCCCAGTCCTGCCGATCACGCAGGCGGTGAATATGATCAATGCGGTCTTCAATGGTTTCAATATGACCAATGAGCATCGTGGCACTCGTGTGCATACCGAGCGTATGAGCCGCGCGCATGACATCCAGCCACTGCTCACCCGAACATTTCCCCGGACCGATGCGCGTGCGCACACGATCAGAAAAAATTTCCCCGCCGCCGCCCGGCACCGTGGCCAGACCCGCCGCCTTAAAGCGCGCCAGCACCTCGGCCACCGGCAGATTGAAGAAGCGCGAAAATTCCACAAACTCCGGCGGGCTGAAGGCGTGAATATGAACGGACGGAAAGTTTTTCCGTATGCCGCTTAATAGTTCTTCATAATACGTAATCGGCAACGCCGGATTCATTCCGCCCTGCATAAGGATCTGCGTGCCGCCAATATTCACAAGCTCGCGGATTTTTTCGTAAATTTGCTCGTAGGAAAGCGTATAGGCGTCATGTGCCGCGGGATCATTGCGCTTAAATGCGCAAAACGTGCAACGGGCTGTGCAGATATTGGTGTAATTGATGTTCCGGTCAATGACATAGGTGCGGTGGTCTTCCGGGTGCATCCGCTCATTGACGGCAAACGCCCATCGCCCCAGATCAATCAGCGGTGCATCCCGGTACAGTTCGGCAAGCTGCGCGTCCGTTAATCGGGCCTTGCCATCAATAACGGCATGAATATCAAAGCCCGGCGTATAGCCGGTATGTTGATGCAGGGGCGGGATCAGCATGTCTGTATTGAATTCAATCATAGCGTGCGCGCTTCCAAGGCCGGGAATTTAAGGCACGCGGCATGTCATCTTTTCCAAATGCCGCCGATCCCGGCGTCAATGCGTGCCCTGTCCGCCGATACGGCGGCAACCCATGGGCCAATCAATAATGATAGTGTGTAATGGCCCGCTCCGGCAAGCCACAGCCGTTATAAGCGTGGCAAAGCGGCAACTATGTAAGGTGTTCGATAACGAGAATTTTATCGGGTTGGGCAAGGCCTGAATCCATGAACGGAAACGGTTGCGCAAGCTCAGATGTGCATGAACCCGCTTTACTGAAAGGGCCAGCCGCTGCGAATCACCGCGCCGATGGCGTCGGAGAGCTGCTTCGTGGCGGAGTGGGTATTTTTGCCCAGCCGAATCAATTGCGGTATCAACATAGGGCGGCGGGCCAGACTCCAGGTGAAATCCCATGGCCGCAGGCTGCCGACCGAATCAACAAAGTGAACCACCTGCGGCGAAACTTCTTCAAAGGCGGTATCACTGATGGATCGAATGCCAAGCCAGGGTACGTGCCGTCGGTCCGCTAAGGCATGGGTATAGGCATTTTCCATTTCCACCGCCAAGGCGTTGGTCTGCTGATGCAGTACCTGTTTTGCCTTCACTGTGCATACCATGTGTTTGGCGGTATGAATTAAGCCTACCCGCACAGGGCGGGGGGTGGACATTGCGTTCATGAAATCACCAACGCGCTGGGCATCGGTGGATTGGGAATCAATAATCAGATCGCCGACCCCCAGTTCGGGTGCCAAGGCTCCCGCAACGCCCGCCACGATAACGCCGGCTACCCGTTGATGCGCATATTGAGGTAACACCTGACGCAGCCGATTCCCGCGCACGCCGATGCACTCCACGATGATTTTTTCGTAGGCTGTCGATTGCAAAGCGCGCGGGCAATTTTGCGTCCAATGATCGACGGAACTTTGTACAGCTTCCTTTTCGCTGTTCAGTGCGGCGAACACCAGTAAGATTTTCAGATCACATGCGGTGGCAGTATTCATCGGTAATTCTATCGGACAATAACCCACGAAAACACGCTAAAAGTTGTCGATAAAAAAATTATGCGACGTTTCCTGCCCCGTAATTATAGGGCGTTATCGGCGGGAGCGTATAATCGCGGGTGGCATTGCATGCGTGTGCGCACGCATTTTCCGCACATATAAAAGCGGGCCGGTGAGGGATAGTCGATGTTATCGGCATCATCTCCCTGTACCCACTGGCGGCAAAATACGCCGGTGGCCCCGCATAACGCACAATGGGTAGGGCTGCCACCGGTTTTGTCCACCAGCATGTCACTTAGGCAGGTATATTTTTTCAATTCCCCAAGTCCATCCGCCGGTTGAACGTGAAACTGAATTCCCCGCTTCTTGAGCCATTGGGCCATCTGTTGAGCTTCCAATGGATCACAGTAATACATCCAGGCGGCGTTCCTTGATCCTTCGCGGAAAAAGCCGATGTCTTCCAGCCGCTCTTGCGCGATGGGATCCAGCCAATGTTTCACTTTCACAACCACACGTTCAACCATAAGCATATTGAATACCGCAAATCGGCCTAAAAAGAAAGTGCCCGCTTAAGACTAAGGCGGGCTGGTTTGATACGCCGAATTATCGGCTGACAAAAAGCCCGTTCCCGCTCCTACGGGAACCGCGGTGGGCTGGGTCACGGTAAACCGTTGAAATTGCGTCGCGGCATGACCGTCGCAATAGACAACATTGGTTCCCCCAAGATGCCGAAACGCCTGTGTGCCCGCGGCACGCTCGGCATCGCTGATGTAATCGGCACCAGGCGGAACCGGATTCAACCGCACAGGCGCACGCATAAAATAATTGACGCCGCCATAGTAACCGCCATCACCAAACAGGGCGCACAAAGCCGGGTCCGACACCGCGGTAACCGCTGCGGGAGGCATCATCTTTCCGCCGGGGGCTTCCGATGCCCCGTGGCCGATGTAACTGGTATTGTAGTTATACCCCAGGCAAATCTGGCCGGGAGCGGGGGTTTGGCTTACCGCCGGACATATGAGAACCTTCAGATTGGTGGTCTGCCCCATCCACAAAAGTCCCGGTTGGTACTGGCCATTTTGGATATTCAGCGCCCAGTTAAATAAATTACCTCCTCCGTAATAGGCCAGTGGATAATACCCTTTGTTTTCCGAGGTATATGCATCTGCCATGATCGCCAGTTGTCGGAGATTGCTCAGGCAAACCGTGCTTTGTGCGGATTGCCGGGCCAGAGACAATGTGGGCAACATAATACCGATCACCGCCGCGATGATGACTATGACCACAATCAATTCAATCAGAGAAAAGCCATTGCGTTTCATCGATTATCCTCCATTGGACAGGGGCGACAAGTCGCGTCGCCGCCAACCCAGTAACAATGGAATTCCCGCCAGCACCAGGGCCAAAGTTCCCGGTTCTGGCACCACACCGGCCACCGCCTGAACATACATGGAATAACTTGCACTCGATGGAACGGTGAATTGGACATAATCAATTGAACTGAATCCTGTGCCTGTAACATTCAACCAGGTGCCACCGGCACTGCCGTCGAGGGTATCAAGCACCTGGCTCCATGATTCGTTATTAAAGGAAGCCAAAGTTCCCAGGAATGGTTTGGAAAAATCAGCTACTGGAGTTCCGGCGGATACAGTGTCGGGTGCGTAATTTCCATCCGGGCCGACAGAGGATGAATTATAGTAATTAGTTGGTATATCAAATTGAATCAGGCTTGCCGATGCGCTGTTATCAACCCATTGATAAAGCGATGGATTCGTCGGATTGGGTTCCACCGCGATAGTACCTGTAACGCCGTTATATTGCAGATATTTCCAAGTTGAGCCATCCTGACTCACTGCAACAATCGCCGAACGGGGATTGTTATAGTCTGCTGCCGGATTTCCGGTCTGGCCATTTGGATAGTATATATCGGCAAGCCCGACCCCGGCCTGAATACCAATGGTAAACCCGCCATTGACTGCGGAACTGGTTGTTGCAAAACCAGTTCCGGAAAACTGCAACTCCAATGATTGTCCGGGTGTTACAGCCAGCAATGGAGCTCCATAGGATTCGCTGGATGTGGTGGTAAAGGCCGCATCAAAGGGGGTAACGGTGTAGGAATGGCTGCTGTACGATCCCGCAAAGGCATCTACCTTACCGTTCCATCCATTGGTGTTCACACCCGGTGTTACGACCGTACTGGCCCAGTTGACTGGCGCGGCAGCACATACTCCCGTGGACAATAGAACCCCTGTTGTGAAAATAAAACGCTTCATGGAATAACCTCCGTGTCACTTTACGGCGCGAACCGCAAAGTCGGTTGTGGAATATACGTGATGCCGGATCCCAAGAGACTCTGGAAATGTCGGATGTTGAGAATTGGAATCGGCGGTTCTGGAAATAGCGCGAATTCGTCCGCTCGTACGCAACGGCGAATTACACAGCCGACGCGGGCGCGTCAGCAATCATCCAAAACCAACAATTCAATACAACACATACAACGCCCAGTGTCCCATCTCGCGAGGACCGGCATATACTCAACAGGCAGGTCTTCTGGCTCAGGGCGTGGTGGCGTCAAAGTCTTCCCGGATTGATTGGCTCACGCGGTGTCATGAATTTACCGCGTTTCCCGGCGAGAACCGGTTGAACCATTTCCAGTGACCTGACGCGATAACTGCCCTATACAGCGGCGCGTCCGCGGCGGAATTTAACCGCCTTCCCTTTTCATTCGCCTACACCGGCGAACACCTGTTGACAAACACTGTACCACTTTTCCAATTCCTTGCAACACTACCGCGGGGCCAGGACTTGCGCAGTGCGGCAGGGCAGGTAAATTTGCACACTCTGATCGCGACCATACATCGGCACATCCTGTTTGGGATACATCACATCTTCCGCCACCCGGCCAAAGCCATCAAATAACGCACTGTCGGTATCGAGAATTAACTGATAGTCACAGGCATCCGGCACCGGAATGCGAAGCCCCGTGTAGGATTCCGTGGGATGAAAATTAAACACAAACACCAGTGGCCCACGCCGAAACGCCAATTGGCGGGAATCTTCATGCACCAGCAATTGCTCAATGAACGGATCTTCCAGAACATGACGCTGCGCGTCCAGTGATTGCATCGCCCCGTCAAAGCGTTTCAATCCCATATAATGCAGATCATCCCGATCCGACAGCGACCAGAGCCGCCGGGAATGTTCATAAGAATTGTTGTTTCCGGGCCTTGGAAAATCGACCCATTCCGGATGGCCGAACTCATTGCCCATGAAATTCAGATACGCATCGCCCGCCAGCGCAAACGTGATCAAGCGGATCATTTTGTGCAGCGCCAGGCCCCGGTCAATCACCGGGTGCGGCTGAAGTTTGCTCATGTGCCAGTACATTTCCTTGTCCATCAGCCAGAACGCCAGGGTTTTATCGCCCACCAGCGCCTGGTCATGGCTCTCCGCATAACCGACATGTTTTTCATTGTGGCGGCGGTTCATCAGGGTGTTATACAGTCCGCCGAGATTCCAATCTTCATCGCGCTGTTCCTTAAGCAGTTTAATCCAGTAATCCGGGACACCCATGGCAAGGCGATAATCAAATCCGATTCCGCCTTCCGCCACGGGCCGGGCCATGCCGGGCATTCCCGAGACATCTTCCGCAATGGTCACCGTTTGCGGCCTTAGCGTATGCACCAGCTCATTGGCCAGTTGCAGGTAGGCCAGCGCATCATCATCTATATTGGGGCCGAAGTAGCTGTCATAACTGGTAAATTTCGCGCCCAGACCATGATCGAGATACACCATGCTCGTGACGCCGTCAAAACGGAACCCGTCAAAGTGAAACTCCTCCATCCAATAGCGCAGATTGCTCAACAGAAAACGCTGCACCTCCAGCACGCTGTAATCAAAACACAGTGAATCCCATGCGACATGCTGTCCGCGCGCGCCGGCGTGAAAATATTGAAACTCCGAACCGTCAAAGCGATTCAACCCCTCATTGAGATTCTTAATCGCGTGGCTGTGTACAACATCCAGCAGCACCGCCATGCCCATGCCGTGCGCCGTGTCAATGAGGTGTTTGAGATCTTCCGGTGTGCCGAAGCGGGACGACACCGCGAACAGATTGCTGACGTGATACCCGAAGGAACCATAATAGGGATGCTCCATAATGGCCATGAGTTGCAGCGCGTTGTAGCCCAGATCGCGGATGCGCGGCAAAACATTGGTGGTGAATTCTTTGAACGTTCCAACCTTCGGCTCTTCCTGCGCCATGCCGACATGGGCTTCATAAATGCGCAAGCCGCCGTTTTTCGCGGGCGCAACCGGATGCTTAAATTCATAAGGTTCGGGAGGATCCCAATACTGCCCGACATAATCGACCGAGTTGCCGATCTGCACGACGCGTCGGATATAAGCGGGAATGCGATCCATCCGGCCCGTCGCGGAATCCACTTGCACTTTGAGGTGGCTGCCATGGGTGATGATGGGTACACCAGGTGCGGTATCAGGGAGAAAAATCGTCCATACACCGTAAGGATCACGCGCCATGCGATGGCTGGAACGATCCCATGAATTAAAATCGCCGATCAGATGCAGTTGCGCCGCCGCCGGTGCCCATTCCCGATACCACAGGCCGGGGCGTCCGCGATTTTCACCGCGATTAAACCCGAAATAGTGATGTCCCTGACTCATCGCCCCAAGCAGACCGCCGGCTGTTTCAATATTCTTCAGCATTTTTTGATAGTGGCACCAGCGCTGGCGAAGCTGCGGGGCAAAAGGTTCCAGCCAGGGGTCCCCGGCTATTAAACCCGTTCCATCCAGTATCGGCACTTTTTCCGCGCCGCGATCTGTGGTCCCGTTGACGTCCACCATGAATTATCCTTTCGCTGGAAGTGGCCGCGTGCGTTTTGACCGCCTCCACACGCATATTTGAAAAATCATAATACGCGATAAGCCTGAAACCCGAAATCGTAATATTCGAAACCTGCTCGCCGTTTAGCCCGCCAAGCGACTAATGTTGAACTTTTACTCCCAAAGGTCGGCCTTTGGTTAGAATAGACACCATGGTTGACTCCGCACAACCCGACAATACCAGACCTGCGCCCCTATTGTCGCCGCAGAGCCTGGCCGAACAGATTCGTCGGGGGAGGATGCTATTTCTGGCTATGGCCGTGGCCTATACGCTGGGCAATTTCAATGACAACTTCAATAAGCAGGCCGTTTGCCTGCTGGCGCTCACTTATCACCACACCAGTTTGCCCGGCCTGGTCACGATACTATTCAGCGTTCCATTTCTGCTGTTTTATGCGGCGTCCGGGTGGCTGGCGGATCGCTTTCCACGGCGAAACGTTATCATCGTTTCAAAAATCATGGAACTGGTGTTTTTGAGCTTGGGCGGCGTGGGAATTATGACGCTGAACTGGCCATTGATCGTGACGGTGATTTTTTTGATGGCGCTGCAGGCCACCATATTCGGCCCGGCATTAACCGGTTGTATTCCCGATGTCTATCCGGAAAGTTACGTGGTTCATGCCAATGCGCACCTGACATCAGTAACCACCGCGGGTATCTTGCTGGGAGTTGTCGCCGCTGGATTAGCGTTGAATTTGAAAGGCACATGTCATGGCCTGCCGCTGGGGCGGCTGGTGGCAACCTGTTCACTGGTGGCGGTATCCTGCATCGGGCTGCTGGCGAGCTTTGGCGTGCCCTTTCGGCCGGCGGGCAATCCGAAGGAGCCTTTCCCATGGGCCGGCCCGCTGAGTTCCTTGAAGGACCTCTGGGATTTGCGCGCCGATGGTCTGCTTGTCGCGGCCATCATCACCTATACCTACTTCTGGTTCATTGCGGGATTGCAAATTCTTTTCATCAACAAAATGGGCAAGATTCAATTTGGACTCAATGATGCCACCACCACGTACCTGGCCCTGGCGGAAATGGTGGGCGTGGTGATCGGCGCGATGGCGGCGGGTAAAATAATCGCGCGGGGGAATGGCCTGTGGATGATGCCGATCGCCACGGCTACACTGGCGGTATTCTTGTGTCTCTCCGGGCTGGCACCGCTGTTTCCCGGACACGGGCGCATCATATTTCTGCTTTCCATGCTGGCCTGCGCCGGAGTAGCCGGTGGGTTGATGATGGTTCCGCTGGGAAGTTTTTTTCAGACGCGGCCAAGTCCGGCCAAACGTGGCCGCGTGATTGCCGCGGCCGGGTTCGCCGCCGCCGTGGGCCTGCTGGTGGCGGGGATTATTTACATCCCATTGCAGCAGCACCTTGAATCCTCGACCATTTTTGTACTAATGGGCCTGCTGACGCTGCTGACCAGCGCGATGATCGCGCCATTTTTCAGGCAACGCCAACCGTAACAGTCAATGGAGACACTCTATCGCGCCAGAATGAACTACGCGACTGCGCTGGCATTATACGCCGCTGAAAACAAGAAGGGGCGTTTAGCCAATCAGCCAATCTTCCAAGCGTAGCCCAGATACCAACGAGAAGTGTTTTTGATTGTGCGTCACGACTGTGTAATTATACTGCAACGCCGTACAGGCGATCAGCAGGTCGATGGTGGGAACCTTAACGCCGCCGCGTTGCAACCCCGCGCGAATTTTGCCCGTGCGGCGCGCGATTTGGCAGTCTATTTCCAGCGTGGTGACATCACGGAGCATGGCGGCTAGCCCTTGTTCCCGTTTTTCCGGCTTCTCGGCAACAAAAACCCATGCATATAGCTCAGCAACCGACAGAATGGAAATATACAACCCACCGCTGTGCTGCATGAACCGGCCAAACACGCCGGCCTCACCGCGCAAAAATGCGGATGCGGTGTCCGTGTCCAGGAGGAAACTCATCGGCAGTGCCTCCGGCTGTCAGCCCGACTTGCGTACGTACTGGCAATAAACGGATCGAGTTTCTTCGCGTCCCTCCGCCATGAGCCGAAGGCTTTTCGTAACCCTTCGCCATCCGGTGTTGCCGATTGCACTAAAACGGAGACGCGCTGCCCGTTGCCCAACTTCGGCGCATTTTCAAGTTCGATGATCTTTCCGTGAATAACGCCCTTCAATATCTGTGTTCCGATCGTCACAATGCACCTCTTCAAGAAGCTCCTAGTACCCTGTTCCACCCATAATTATGGGTGGAACAGGGCACTAGCGGCGGGCGCAACCGCCACCAATTCATTAATTTTACCCGATCCCAGGAAGATTTGGAATATGTTTCAGACGCATCGATGGCTGAGGGCGTGGCAATAAACCCGAACCAGAGTGCGGGGTGCGAGTTTTCAGGTGTCAAACAACAGGGCACTAGATTCGTTACACCGTTGGTGGGGGCCTGTTTCGCCTTTTCCAGATTACGCCCGCGGCAATTATCTGAATAAACGCCAACGCCAGATTCGTCACCCCGAGTTCCCTGCTGGTCTTCATCCAACGCCAGTTTTGAGTGCTCATGATAATCCGGTGCCCTCGCGCCCAGAGAATTGATGCAGTGTTCGCCGCCACAATCGCATTCAACGACCATGGGATTCCTCCCATGGCTGCGGTTAACCCAAGGCGCTTTAGTTTTCCCTTTAATCGGTCTTTTTCGTCCCTATGACGTCTTGGGAATGGACGATTTTACTTTTTGGCCCATGCTCTTTTAAGTGTTTCCGCAATTATTTTCGCCATGAACGCCTGTCCCTTCACATCCGGATGTACGCCGTCCGCCTGCAGCAGCGCGGGCTGGCCCAGCATCCAGAAGTGGATGTTGGTCACCGGCAGATGAAGTGTTCCGGCCACTTTGAGGATGTCGGGAATAACGCCGAAGAACAGGTTTTCCTCGTTAATGCCCTAATTGCCGCCCCGACTCACCGGTGGCGGCAGGCAGACAAAAATCCGCGGCTTGGTCGGCAGTGATTCAAACCGCTTCACCATGGCGATGTAATCCACTGGAAATTCTTTGGCATTTTTCCAGTTCCATGGCTTTAAGTCGCGCTGTCGCGGAAAATTACGGCGTGAGAATTTTTTGCAGCCGGTCGAGACCTTTATCAATCTGTTCCATGCTTGTGGCGAAGCTCAGGCGGACATGATCCGGGAACCCGAAATCATTGCCCGGCACCAGCGCGACGTATGCTTCATCAAGCACAATTCGGCAAAATTCGACGGCATCCTTGGGGCTGGCACCGGTTTTACCCAACGGCCTGCCCAACGCGCCGGCGATGCTGGGAAATGCATAAAACGCACCCGTCGGCCGCACACATTTGAAGCCCGGTAGCGCATTAAGCCGTTGCCAGATGTGCGCTCCACGCACTTCAAAGGCCTGCCGCATTTTTTCCACTTCCGTTTCCATGGCCGGATTATTCAACGCCTCAACAATTGCGGGCATGCAGAAACTGGTGATATTGCTGGTCATCTGGCTTTGGAGTTTATTCATGGCATCCACCAGTTGCCGGGGGCCGCCGGTGTAGCCGATGCGCCAGCCGGTCATGGCATAAGTTTTGCTCAGGCAGTTACACGTTACCGTGCGGTCTTTCCAGGTGTTCCAGTCAATGGCTGCCCAGGAGCAGGTTTTCTGATCGCCAAACAGCAGGCGTTCATAGATTTCATCACTGCACACCCAGATATTGCCATGCGGTTTGATAACTTCCGCCAGGGCGGCGAGTTCCGCGGGAGAATATGTATGACCGCCGGGATTGCTGGGGGAGTTGATGATGAACATTTTTGTTTGTGGTGTGATGGCGGCGGCAAGCTGGCGGGGCGTAATCTTAAATTCATGGCCCGGCTCTCCACGCACAATCACGGGCACGCCACCGGCAAGTTTGACCATTTCCGGATAGCTAACCCAATAAGGAGCGGGAATGACAACTTCATCACCGGGGTTCAAAATTGCCATGAACGCCAGATAAAGCGAATGCTTTCCACCAACGGAGACGATAATCTGTTCCGGCGGATAAGGCAGTTTGTTTTGCCGGGCGAATTTTTCGGCAATAGCCTTGCGGGCGTCCGGAGTTCCGGCGGTGGGTTCATATTTGGTTTTCCCGGCGCGCAAAGCGGTAATCGCGGCCTCCTTAATGGCGGCGGGAGTATCAAAATCCGGTTCCCCGGCCCCGAAACTCACGACATCAACTCCCTGTTTTTTCAGGGCATTGGCACGGGCGGTAACGGCAAGGGTGATGGACTCGGCGATCTGATCCAGACGTAAGGCTAATTGCATGTATAAAATCCTTTCTATTCCGTGATTGTATCACATTTCACGACGCGGCCAATCCTTTGCTTCCTTATATTTTCAGCGCGCAAAACTTTGTGATCCGCAAGGCCGCTGCCCGACGCGAACCCCGCATTCAATGGATGACAGCCACGAATGCCCTATATATCCATGCGTATTGGAAAGAACATGCTTTTTAACCCACTCGTTGGCCTGAAGAGCCGTTAAAATAGGCATAAAGTTCATTACGCCCGCCAACGCCATGGCGGCGATACAGCTCCTTCAAATAGTCCTGCACCGTATAGGCGCTGAGTCTCAGCTTATACGCAATTTGTTTGGCACTGCGGCCTTCCAGAAATAGATCCAACACTTCCTGAAGTCGCGGCGATAATCCCGGGTCGTTCTCACTTCGCACTTTCGCGCCGGCTTGCGTGGCCACGTCAACCGTAAACACATCGAGAAGCGCCAAATCCCTGCGCTGAAACGGCCCATCTTCCCATCGGCGGCACATGGCGATGCTGTGCAAAAACTTTGGTGCCACGTTCTGCCGCCGGCGGAAGGCGGCACCATTGACATCGCTGCTGTTCCGCCGGCCCGTTCCGGAATCGCTGAAGGCGCGGTTGCCAGCCACGGCTGCACGCAGGCCACTGGCTCGGTGGCTTTCCGGGGCATCCGCGCGGGTACCGTAACCCAGTAAATTGACGTTGGCTTCGCCTTTGGGTGCTGTGCAACGGCATAGTTCTTCAAATACATCCGCATGGCGCATGCCCGGAATGCTATGCGCTGAAATCCAGCGGCACGGCCTGGTTGGATGAGGCAGGGGCCGCGGTGGCGGCAGATAAACATCCAGTACCAAATCCCAAATTGGAACCTGTCGGGCGACAGGCTTGGGCGCTACCGCGTAAATCGCCCGTCTTGCACCCACTACCCCACACACGCCCTCCAACAACGCCCGGGACCGCAATGTCGCATGACGGGCCATGCCCCCAATCTCGGCCACGAGTCGCAACATTAATCGCACGTCGTCAATGCGCAGCATATCAACCGCTGACATATCGCACCATCCCATCTTGCGCTGGCCAAGACCCCTGTCCTTACGGCCTGCCCAGCCCTCTGACTTCCAATTTGATTCACAGCCCCGGCGGCTCCAACCAAACTTTCGCCGCTATCATCAACGGCATATTTTGCACAAAAAAGAAAAACCTGCGGCACGAACCTGCTGATATTAAAACATCTACACGTTCCGAAATCAAGCGTCCTAAATACACGCTGACCATGCCCCCGGTGATGTCGCACCACGTATTTTGTCGCTCCAAAAATCGCGCATACTCCCATTTCAGATACTTCCGGGGCAAATTATTCACGCCATTGCTCCATCGCAATCGTGCCGACACCTTAAACATACCGTGGACCAATCGCCGGTGCTATAGGTAATTCTACCTATAGCGACCCGCCTGATAGCCATGGAAGCACGGATTTTTTGGCTTTTCAACATACATGCGGTGCGATGAGATGGAATTTATTCCAACCATGTTACCCCATTAACATGTATGCAGATCGTCGCTCATGTGAAGTTCTACACCTGTCTGATTCGGAACCTTGTAACTCTTTACTTAACAGGCATTTACGTCAACCTGGTGCCCATCAAACGTCAGCCCTGCGCACCCGATAGCCCCTCTGCCCGTGGCATAACCGCAAACAGCCAAAATCCCCACATGAACCAGCCATTTACATTTCTGAATAACCTTGCTGTGAGGTGAATTGGAGTTTCGCTGCCACCGACGGCAGGCAGTGCTTAAGACACCGGCCCAAATGAGGAAGCGAGACAACTGCACGCAATGCGGCAGGCGGCCGTTCGGTTGGGCGCGTTAACTGCCTTCAGGATGGCTTCCAGATGCCTCCGTACGGTGTGCTCGCTGATGCCCAAAATACGGGCAATGTCGCTATTGGATCGGCCATAGGCCACATGCAGCAACACTTCCGCCTGGCGTGGCGACAGCCCCAGCGATTCCAGAGGCACTGCGGAGGTGATGGTTGTGGATTCCGCCAGCAGCAGCATCCGGCCAAGTTCCGGCGAACATACCAGGCGTATGTGCAGCCGTTCTGCTCCAAGCTGCTTGACCAATACAGCATTCCGCGCCGCCAGACCGGTAGTTGCAGTTTCCAGGCTGCGCAACCACGCGGTAATTTCATCGGGCAGCGTCAAAGCACGCCGGGCCGGTCCCGGAAAATATTTGCCCAGCCAGAATCGGGCCTTATCCGTCCACGATTCAACCTTGCTGAATCCGTTGAGCACCACAATACCCTCTGAAATGTTTTGCAACATGCCGTGGCACATTTTCAGTTTGGATTGTAACCGGTGAACATGCCGTAACGACTCAAACGCCCCCGTGAAATGCGGACCGAGAATATTGAGTATCGCCCGGTCGCGCTCGGTAAATGCCGCAAAATGTCGATTAAACACCATCGCTTTGATGACCCCGCCGCGGCTTGGCAGCGGCAGCGCCATGTGGTACTCAATACTGAGTTTCTTAAAGAGTTCCTGATACAAGCCCGAGTCGTGGAATTCACGTTGAGAAATAAAATCGCTGATTTGACGGGCGGACATGTCTCCGGTCGCCCGGTGGTTAACAAGCAATGGGTGGACGCTGGAAAATCTGTCGACCACCCGGTTTATAAGATCGGCGTCCAAATCGTCAGGGTCGAGATAACTGGACGTCGTACCTGTCGCCAGGTTTACCTCGTTATATCCAGTAGCGTCAGAACTCAGCAGCTTGGCCACGCGCCGCAGCGCCAGCTTGATAATGTCCTCGCGAGTCCTGGCCCGTCGAATATCGCCGAGAATATCAATAACCGCGTGCATATCTTCATTTGTAAGTAGTTCCATAATTCCCTTCCCGTCGCCGCGGCGACTGCTCAAGTGTTGAGAGATCGTCCGTTCGGACGTACCACTGCCACGAACTTATTTCCACCCTCTCAAATTTTTATCGTTTCCAACGCCGGTAAGTCTACCCTAGCGGCCCCGGCTTTGCCAACTGTGACGGCGGCGGTCGCCGCAGAGCAGGCGATCAGGAGAAAGTTGAGCAGTAGAGAAAATGCGGATGGCCTGAATGGCTGGGGGAGCGGAGGTTTTCGGTTACAGGGAATTTGGCAATCTCCGCAGAAAAATCTGAGGAACGGGGAGGATGAAAATATGATTCTGCCTTCGAATGCAATAAATTTTAAGACAGCGCAGCATTGCGTCTGTTCCGCTGATCCCAATTTCTACTCATTACTCATTGCACATCGAGCGAAGCGCCCACCCCCCCCCCCCAATTTTGGGGACCCCAAAATTGGGGAATTGCGGAAGGGAAATAGAAGCGTAGAGTATTTATCAGTTGTCGCATTACCGCCGGTTGTTGCCGGCGGAATCCGGTTCCTTGCGGGGCTGGAACTCGTGCTGGCATGAGACGGCAGCGTAAGCCAAGCATACCATGAGGTAACCATGCCGTGATCGCGGAGCGGTCTGTGAGCGAAGATGCAAGCTTGGAATCCAAGATGCAACCGACGTTAGGGGTCAGCACTATTCCCTTGCGAGAGTTGGCCCGGCAACCACAAGAGGCCGTCGCCGCGCTGATATTCCATGTTGCCGCCGTTGATCTCAGCGCCGCCCTTGAAGCCAACCACCGCCAGGGATTCGCCAACCTCGGCATGGATATTCATCGGCTTGCGTGGGCTGTGGCCCACAACATCAAGGCTGCCCCGGGCATCCAGCCCGCACGCGCTGATGCCCGCCCACCCGGCAAACCTCATTTCCACCCGAATATGATTTTCGATGATTATTGGCGGTTACTTAACCGGCCCGTTGACCGCGCAGGTGGGTTATATCCATCAAACCTGTTGGCTGAACTCGCCTTGTCCGTTGGCTGCGAACAGCGCGCTGATTGGCAGCCCTCTGCGGCCATCCCTGTTAATGCTGGCTTAGCTGCGCAAAATTTCTCGAATATTTTCTCGGCACACCATGCCTTTGTGTGCGGTTTCATTTACCGTAAATTCGGTCGGCGGGCGGGCGAGCCGGATGAAATCGTCCATGACGGCTGGGCTCGGCTTTATCGGCAATATTGGAGTACGGTTGCCGGCAGGCGTTTCCGTGGCTGGAGCCGCATTGCCACCTTGGCCTGCTGCGCCGCCTCCGGAATCGCCGTCGACAATTTGCGGCGCATCCGCCACCAGGACGCCGGCGATTCACCCGGTGGGAACGTCGGTAGGATGTCAATGCCATCCCGGCGACGCAGAGATCGGCAAGGGATCGGTGATACGTTTAGCGACTCTGACGGCGAGTCTCATGATGCTATCCCCGATTCCACATCTATTGCACCGACGGTCCGGAGCAAAATCATGCCTCTTGAACAGATCGGCGTGGTTGTCGATCCTTCCGCCGCCATACAATTTGAGGAACTCGAACATATCATTACCAAATGCATCGAAAACCTCCCGCCCCGCCAGAAACTCGTGGCCACTCTTGCCTGGTGCGGGCAAGTTCGGCAAGCCGAGATTGCCGCCCGCCTTGGATGTACCGACGAAAATGTCAGCATGTTGCTCAAACATGCGAGGGAAAAGGTGCGTTTGGCCATTACCGCGCGTGGCGTCCTGAGCTAGTGCCGAAGGGCGTCCAGGCCGCGGCATTTTGTTTGCAACGAATTATGCAATTTCATATGGCGTGAAATGCTTGGCCGTTTTGCAGTCAAAGACAGATATATTCGCCAGCGCGACTGCTTCGGTAATAACCCTCGTGCCGTTGCGGTGTACCGCATAAAAGTCGTTATCAACCGCCATTCCGGCGTAACGGGCCCAATTACGGCCCTTCTCCAACGACGCCCTGCCAAAGACACTCTGGCGGTCACACGCAAGCCAACGGGAAGAGTCAGTCGTATCGCGGTGCCAACCCTGCCCTACAATTAACTTCGCCGGCTTTCCAGCGACCAAAACCATTGATCATTGCTGCTGCCGGGTGCTGGCACGGTGCGATCCGGCTGCGGCCCCCGGAGGCGTTTTGAGTCAAACTCCGGAAACGCGACGAAACTGCAACATTCACAAATGGCGAAGGAAGCACTGTGACTGGAGACCTACGACGCACGGCGGGAGAGGCAGCAGCCAAAGCCTCGGAGTTATCGGCTGCGGAACTTGAATTGCTTGCGGCGCTGCGCCAGGGAACCGTCTCCATAGACGATGTGGACGAACAAACCATCGCCCGCTGGCATGAAAAATTCGGCCCGGAAGTCTTGGCAAAGCTAATCGCCATTGGCCACGGAGACGCCCTCAACGCGGCGACCGCGAGCGACTCGGGCCCGAAAGGGCTGGCGCGCTGCCGCCGGGTGGCCCAATGGGAATTGTTTCCCCGCGCTTAACGTTTTGGCGGGTGGCCAGACCAACGATGTCGAAGGCGATGAGTGCGCGGGCCCGCGCGCCGCCATAATGACGGGCCTGCCGCGCCGGCCAACCGGGCACTGAAGATCAGGAGATCACCATGAGGCGCAAACCGATGCTGGCGTTTTTGTGCATGTTGGTGCTGGCATTTTCGGCCCTCACTTGGCGCACAGCCCAGGCAACGCGGTATTACGTGTGGGACGGAAGTACCTTGCAGCCACTGCTTAACACCCAGGGCATCGCCGTTGACCACTGGGCGATTTGGGTCTTTGGGGACGGCGTGGCCGCGGTCCCCGGTAGGCAGTGGGGCGAAATCGACGGCAAGACGGCTGCCCAGGCGGAAGCCAGATGGGAGCGCGAGGTGAGGTTCGAGAAGGTGTGGAAGAAATGCGCACACATTACGTCCGATCCAGTAGGCTGCGAGAACCATCTGGGCCCCATCGCCGTGATCAAGCCGACGCGCCAGGTTGGCAATGCGCGGGCCGCCCGTGCCTCAACGGAAACCAACGACCTGTGCGACCGGCTTATCAAGGATTTTGGCTTCGCGAACCGGCTCGTGACGGCATACAACAAGTACATCAAGCAACCCTACCATCCCCTCTACCAGTCTGGCAGGACGGAACTGCAGGAATACTTGGAAAATCTTCGCAAACAAATGGAGCGGGTCAACGAATTGCGTCATCGGTTGAACGACATTGACTCCACATCGCTGGCAGACGTCCAACGACAGTTGCACCTCATGAACCACTCGCTGGCGCTCGCAGCGAGCCAGGGGCAGACGCTCGCCAAGTCGCTCCACGTTTCGGGCAACGATCGCGGCGACACATCGTGGTCCGGACGCACGATGCGCGGTTTTGATGGCGACGATTACACCCTGACGCTGGCCGGCGATGGATTTGATCTCAAGAAGGTCGCGGGCGGCGGTGCATCTCAGACCGTCTGGACGGGACATATCTCCTTTTCTAACGTGGCGGGTGTCGCCAGGGGGGGCAAAGTCGTATCAATCGTCGTAAAGCACAGTATTACCGAATACCTTAATGGGGTGGCACATACAACCGATCCGGAAACCTTGATTTTTGATACGCTAGGCGCGGCAAAAAGCTTCTGCGACTACGTCCGGGCAGCGGTGAAACGAAAACCGGAGGCCCGCTCCGTCGGCGATGACACATCCTGGTCGGGTAAAACTTTTACCGCAGGCAGCACGCGGTACACCGTTACACTCGCCGGTGACGGCCTTGACGACCTGGTGCGCAGTGACGGCGGCACCTTGAGCTTCCACATACCCCTTTCGGCGATTTCGCACGTTTCCGCCCCGGGCCAATACAACAATGTGGTCGTTAACCTGAGGAAGGACATACTCTGCCGGTATACGCCAAAAAGCGGGGGGAGCTATTCGGAGCGGGAAAATGCCGTAACGCTGTGGTTTCGGACGCGGCGGGATGCCGAGCATTTCATCCAGTATGTCAAGCACCAAAGGAAACGATCCCCATGAGGAATTTACCACGCATTTCGAGATGGTCGGCCATCGCAGTGGTCATGCTGTGCTGTTGCTTCGCGACGGCCCCTCAGCTCGCCCCGTCCCACGCCGACGCGAACGGGCCGCCCCAAAGCGGACCTACCGAAAAGCAAACACTCGCATGGCTGCACGACCATATGGATCATTTCAATTGGAGGCATAGCGGGTCTCACTCCGGATCCTATAGTGAATCTGTGAAATCAGTGAAGGTGGTTGCGGGGAAAATTTTGATACGCATTACTTTTTTTCTATTACGTTCGCCCAGCAAAACCAAAACGCTGGGTAGCAATTCTTTGTTTCTTAAAGGCTTTAGCAGGGGGGTTATCTCGATATCTTGCCCCTTGGCAGATCTCTATGCTCCATTGAGCACACGCCCGGTCTCCAACTTCGGCAGTTATCGTTGTAAATACACGCCCAGCTTTATTCCAGTTCGTTACGCTGATTTCTTCGGCGGCATTTTTTGGAAGTTCTATACGTTCCCACAAGGCGGTTTACCGACAACTATCGTATCACTGCGATCACACAAGCCCGTCATCGCCGAGAAGCTACGTTGGATGTCGGAGGTATTGGCAGATTTATTAAGCAACTCGACCAACCAGTACATAAAACATGTGGCATATTCCTACAACGACCTTGACCTCGGCGAGCTTGGATATCAATGCCTACTCAATATTGCTTGGTGTTCTGATGGCCAATTCAGGGCCTTGGTGCAAAACCACTCCCCAAAATTGGAGTATAAAAGTGAAGTCGGCATACCCATTAAAAGCGCCAAGTGGGCAAGGCGGTTTGCCGAAGCGATCAACCGTTTGATCGAGTTGCATGGCGGCGGGTACAAGCAGAATCTGTTCAAATGAGAAGGTCGCGACGGCGAAGCCCCGGAAAACCAATATGCGAATGTACGATGCGCGTTTTGCCAGCTCGCTATGGTGCCAAAGCCGATCTGTGCTTCTGTTAGACGAAAGTTGAGGTCCCATGAGAACCCAAAGTCAACGTTCAAGGCCGGGTAAACGGCCCTTGCTTGCACTGGCGGCGCTGCTTTCACTCTCTTTGGCCCTGCCAATCCTGCGTGCCGACACCGCCGACCAGGTGGGTAGTTGGGGACCGTGGAGCGGTCAGGCGACCCACGGGGTCTGGCACGCCATCCAGTGGCGGGTCTCAACACCCTACGTAAAGCCCGATGCCAAGGGGCTGCGTCCCGTCTGGGTGGTGTTTCGTAACGACAGCAGCAGGAACGTGACGTTTAACGCCGTGGTGACGGGCCCTGGCGACCAGGGTGCGCGCACCCACCACTACGACATCGCCTCCGGCAAAATAGCGACAGACTGGTACATGTGCCACGTACCCAACCAAGCCACCAGGTTTTACTGTCACCTTGCGAATGTGAAGTTTCACTGAGCCCTCTGCGATTCTGCAAATTCGCGGCGCGGTGCCGTGACCATAGGCCACGCGCTTAACTTTTCGTGTCCCGGGCAGACCAACCATTGAGCGGGTGAGCCACATAGGTGGTCACGGCGCAATCGAGGAGACTGATTGATGACCGCCAGTTTCGGCAAAACGAGCGCTTCCTCTGGGATTAAGCCGTGGCGCGGCAGTCTGATGCTTTTGGCCGCGTTTGGCCTCCTCGTATTTGCTGGAGCGTCCCGCGCTAACCGTTGCGCGGGATATGTCTATATATTCGCATATGCAAAAGTATATTCCGGCCCATACCAAACGAACCTCGACGCCACATATTTCTCGCAGGTTGTCAAGGTCTCTGCCCGTTGGTTCAGGCACCACCGCGTGGTCTGTAAAGAAAAGGCAAAGGAACAGGTTGAGTCGTTAATTCAACAGAGCGAGAGTGTCAAGGTCGTTTTCGTGCGGTATGAGCCGACCTATTCGCAGGCCGCGTCTTGGCGCACCAAGGACATTGACGATGTAAGAGCGACCACAGCGGTCGTAGGGCGGAATGAGGTTGGGTACTTTAGGCTGCACCCCTAACGCGGATTGCGCGCAGCAGCGTGGAGCTAGTTCGAACAATCGGGGGTCTCCAACGACACTATGACGAAGTCATCTATTTGCAGAACTGTCGTTCGTCTATCGGTCATCCTGGCGGGGATCGTCATCTGCACTTCATTTGCAGGTTGCACCTATTCAGGTGACCGGTCCTTCCGGCCAATGGCAATCAGCGACACCCCGCCACCGCTGCTTCCCAATCCCGGCGATTCCGTTTTCAGGAGCGTACCGAAGGTAGGTGCCAGCGGGCCATCGCTGGGTTACACGTTGCGGTACATCAACAGCCGTCTGGACACGACTGCGTTCTCAGAGGAGGCGGTTGCGATCAACGGAACAGCCATCAATTGCGTATGGCGCGACACCTCGGGCCAATTCGATGAGACGCAAACTTGGGGAGGGCTGGGACTTGAGGTCGACACACCTTACTCCCGCGTAGCGGAAAGCGTTGACGTGCGCGATTTCAACGAGTCACCCCAGTTGCAAGGCGGGTTCGTGGAGATTTTAACGCCCGCCGGGGGATACGTAGACCAGCATCGCAGTTATTTCTGGTCCGACGGAACGCCGGCGAATTTCCCAGGCAAGGAATACCACGGCAACCAGCTTGAGATCCATCTGCACCCAGCGTTGAGTAAGGCTCAGGCCCAGGCGGTAGACAACGCGTTCAAATATCTTATTGTTCTGATCAGAACACGGAACAACATCACCATGGTCAGGCCCAATCCGCCGGCGCAAATTCTCGACTGGATCAGCAATCACCTGGAGTTTGTTTATGAGCGGTTTACAGACCTCTACGGAAATAAAGTGGGCTTCTCAGCGAATTGCAGCATGACTTGGGCTGGCGACTGGATCACGCTGAGCGAACGCACCAACACGGCTATCATACGGAAGGTCAATAACAGCCCCCCGTCTTATCTTACCCAGCCTGAAACCGATATTGATCGTTATTCATTCAGCTTGGCCAATATTCAATCGAATAATATCAGCGTGCAAGGTAGCTGTCTGCGCCTGCCGATGTCGTATCCAGTCAGTGGGGCTCACTGGGACAGCCTTTCCCGAGAATGGACGCACAGTAGCGACACCCGCGGCGTCGACATCTATTTCAAGACCAACGCAATGGCCCAGAAGCAAGCCGAGGCGTGGCGCGAGGCATGCAACCATTTGTTGTTGTGGGTTGCGCCACACAGTTTGAAATGAAGCCTTGGAGTTACCGTCAAATCTTGCGGACGCACGAACGTCCGTGCAAGGCTGCGGGGCCGACCCCGAATGCGATGGTTTAGCCCGCGTGCTGTATCACCCGGTGCCGTGCCCGCGCCGTGCGGGCCTATTTGGCAGGGGAATTGTAACTCCGGACTGGTCGAAACCAAGCGGCCAGCAAACGGGCGCTTAACCGGTTTTTTGAACTGCAGTTTGAAAAGGAGCGCAACATGCCGACCTTGATGAAACGCATCGTGCCGGGGCTGCTGTCCTTTGCGAATCGCCGGCCAGTGGTGGAGGACGTTTTCCAATCCGATGGGCGGGATAATTGCGGCCACCAGTTCTCTGAATATAAAGCAGTATTCACGCCACCGGCTTCGCTGGGCTTGGATCGCTGTATCCCCAGGGGGAAAAATGCTCGGCTTGTCGCCAGAGCTTTTCAACCAGTAGCGCGACAAATAGCTTGCCGTTGAGCCAAGCCCGCGAACTGCCATCAGTTCGCTTGGGCAGCAATCCCAGGCCCATGAGGGATTTCATTCGCTTATACACCAGTTCAATCTGCCAGCGTAGTCGATAGGTCCTTAGCACCTCACGGGTGGGCATTTCCTTAGCACTCACGCTGGTCCAGATTAATACATAATGTGCCATCTTTCGGCCCGACGGCCCGAGCTTGCGATTTCGGTAACTGGCCATTCGGCGGTGGCGCTGCAACTCCCGTAAGGCGCTGGCCCGGCTGCGCTTGACCGCTAACAAGCGGCCTTTATACCACTGCGTTGGCCCCTTTACCCAAGCCGTCCATTCAGCAGCCTGCCCCACCTTCAATATGCTAATACGCTTGAATACCTCTATGAGCCTGCCATTCTTTTGATCGTATAGCGGCAACGACATGGGGTTGAGCCGCACCAGCACCTCGCCCCCTCGGCTTCTTACGCTTTCCACGCCTGGGGGCGTGCTATAGCCGCGATCCCCCAGAACGATATCTCCGGTTCGTATTGGAAATCGCGCGAATTTCTCACCGCCACGCACATCCGTGAGTTCAAAATGTGTACAACTTAGGCTTGATAAGTCCACACACCAGTGCACCCGCCACAGGCTGCCGGTTTCTCCTTGTTCTCGAACCGTACTGGCATCCACGGCCAGTAAGCGGCGGCCAGCCACGGACGGAACCTCTTGGTTCCACGACGCCTTGGCAAGCCATGCCAACCACCGCTCGGAGGCGCGTAAGCGCTTGAATACCGCTACCGCAGATACCTGTCCCCATCCCGCCAGCGTAATACGTGCG
>JAKBAC010000168.1 GCA_021809365.1 Planctomycetota bacterium
GTCGAAATGATGGAGCAGCCCGCGCTGGGCACGTTCCTGTTTCCCTGGCCGCTGCATTACGAGTTGCTGCGGACGCGCTTTGTGAAAAGGGCGGGATGGGTTGAGTCCTTCCTTGGCGTTATCAAGCAACAACGGATTAAGACAATTGACGACAGGAAATACCGCGGCAAAGCCCTGGATTTAACAATGCAGTGGGCCAGTGGCGGTCGACGCACCATCAGTTTAGTCGATATGGTCGTGCGTCTGGTGCTGGACGATTCGCCGTATCGGATCCGAGGGTTCATTATGTTTAATCCCGGGGACTTTTCGGATGTTTGCCTCAAAAAGGGAATTCAATTACAAACATGGTTGCGTTGATCGTATGGATCGGCAGGTTTAATGCTCCTATTGAAGAAACATCTTGTCGAATTGGTTCGGGCCGGTAAAAAGCGGCAGACGATTCGTTATTGGAGTCGCCCCTGCGTGCGGGCCGGGCAGATCAGCTATACACCGGGCCTGGGCAAAATGAAAATCGTGCGCGTTGATGAGCTGGCCGGGTATCAATCCCTTACACTCACCGATGCCCGCAATGATGGCTTTGAAACCCTTGAGGATCTGCTGGCGGAACTTCGGCGGCATTACCCGGAAGTTCCGCCGGGAAAGCGGCTTTACCGCGTCGTATTCGAATGGCCGCTTGCGACACCCATTTCGCCCCACGCCTCGGCGGATCGGGTCCTGGCCCAGGCCGCCCCTGCGGCCGCTTTGGCTTCGCCAACAAGAAAGCCCGCCCGGAAACCAACGGCAAAAATACCCGCATCGCCACGGAATTCCACCGCAACAACCCCTGCGGTAACCTTGGCTGATGGTTATATGTCCATGCCGCAACGGGAGTTGCTGCGCAATTGGATCATCACTCAGGTGCCCCCGGCTTGAGCTGCACCAACAACCCTGTAAATACCATCCTGTGGCCAAGCGGCTGGCAATATTTGTGATCGGCCTGATGGCGCAATGCCATCCAAGCCGTTCATGTGCTTACGGCTTGAGAACCTCCGCTCCACGGCGGCAAAAGGTGGCTGATCTCGTTGGAATTACCGCCGAAAACGACACGGCCTGGAACTTTTATCTCGGGTGTCCGCGGGTGTTTGGGCGGGAAAGTGGTCGTACCGCCGGCGCGACCGTTAAACCAGTCGGCCCGTCCCCGCGCTATAAGCGATCTAAAAAAACAAAACTCCCGCCGCCCGCAAAAGCGGTCAGGAGTTCTGTTTTGAATCGTGTTACCCACCATCCGGTTCCAATGCCAGGCGCATTAACCGCGAGCCGGGTTGGGTGGAGTTAAAACAGTTGGCTTATTTTCCGCCGAGGATCGCATCCTTGGCGGCTTTGGCCACGCGGAACTTGACCTTGCGGCGGGCCGGAATTTCAATCGGTTCCCCGGTCTGCGGATTGCGTCCCATGCGCTTCTTGGTATTCACCAGCACCAGTTTGCCCAAGCCGGGGATGGTGAACTTGTTCTTGGCTTCCTTGTAAGCAAGTTGCGCCAGGCAGTCCAATGCTGCGACGGCCTGCTTCTTGCTCATTTCGGATCCGGTTTCCTTGGCGACCAGTTCCGCGAGCTTCGCGGCGGTCTGAGACTTGGTGAGAGACTTGGCCATATAGATCTCCTTATTATGGCGGACGGGTTTTGCAGGATACGGCCGGAGTTCCACCGCCGGCATAATCATCCGTTCCTGCAATACGATTAAGCAATAAAATAAGCCTTTTTTCGCAGTATGCAACTAAAAAGCGAGAATTTTTTAATTTTCTTTTTTCAACCGCCCTCCGGCCGGAACGCGGATAGATGAATCCAAACGCTCCGCCGGGTATGCTATGGGCCTCGATTTTTGGAGGTTTATCTGATGGCGCACCCGTGGACAACTCCGATTCCCACCCGAGTGTTTTTCACCAAAGGTGTCGGCCGCCACCGCTACAAAGCGCAATCACTGGAGCTTGCTTTCAGACATGCAGGTATCGAGAAGTATAATCTTGTACAAGTGTCCGGTATCTTTCCCGCCCGCTGCAAGATCATTCCGGTTACCGAGGCCATCCGCGAACTTGCCCCCGGACAGGTCGCCTTTGGCGTGGTCAGTGAATCCAGCAGCGATGAACCCAACCGTCTGCTGTGCGCGGGTATCGGTGTGGCGCTGCCCATACGCGATCAATACGGCTATATCAGTGAACACCATGGCTTTGGCATGACGGAAGAAAAAATCGGCGATTATGTCGAGGATATGGCCGCCACCATGCTGGCCACCACGCTGGGCATTGAATTTGACCCGCAATACAACTACGACGAACGCAAAGAAATTTACCGTATGAGCGGTAATATCGTCCGCACCCGGAATATTGTGCAGACCGCCGAGGGCGATAAAAACGGCCTGTGGAGCAGCGTCGTGGCGGCGGCGGTTTTTCTGATGTAATGCCGGGACGGACAACAGGCTGAACACCGGCCGTTGGCTTTTCATTTCCCGGGTGAAATCATTGGTCGCGGCTGTCCGATCGCAACTTTCGTCGGTGCGCTTCGCATGCCATTGAATTATTGCCCGCTGGTACTGGATTGACTGCCCACAATCGCATTGACAAATATTTCCTGAATCGCGGTTCCAAGATTTTTGAAAACAACCGGGGTTGTCGTTGGATGCGCCCAGGTTCCCGCCACCTCAACCGAGCTGACGCTGGATTCCAGCGCATTGAGAATGGCCTTGGCCTGCGGGATAAATGGGATGCGAAGATTCTTGAACGGCCGCACCGTGCCGATGACATAGCCTTTCAATGTGCTGTCCGGCATTTTCCAGATATCCTTCAGTTCGCCCGCCCCGAGAATCTCCACCCCGCGGTCAAAATAATGCAAATAGGTGATCTGGGCATTGCCCCCGTCAATGCGCCATCGCGCCTCGCCGGCACCGGTTGGATGACTGGCCGAAAGCCGAACATTCATGAGTCGATATATCGATGCCATAATCGTTGACCCCGCCAGATTGGACTGCGTAATTTTCAGGTCGCCCGAACCAATGGCATTGTGCCAGTTATTCGATAGCGCCACGGCCGTAAGGCGTCCGGAAAGCAATCCGGGAGTGGGCCGGGCTTTGGCAATGACCGTGCGCGTAAGCTCATCGAGACTGATGTTGTTGAACGTAAGACTTGTGTCCGACGAAAGCAGTCCGGCCTGATGCCGCGATACCCGCGCCCACAGGCGCATGGTGCCGCCCGCAAATGTCAACTTGGATCGATCCAGTAAAATCGAGTGATCACTGATAAACGCGTGAACATTCAGTGAGCCAAGCTTTATTGCGCTGAGCATGGCGTTTTTGGCATCCAGATCGAACCGCAATTCCAGCGGGGCCAGAGGATGTTGCCCGGTGGTTGGGCCTAATACAATATTACCGGCAAATGTTCCTTTCAATCCATCCGCCCAGGAATATCCCAGCAGCAGAGGTTTGGGGTTTGGCAGGCTGCATTGAAATACCGCGGAGCTTTTTAATGGCTGATCCATATTCCATATCCCCTGGCCAGTCAGGGTATTGCCCATCAGGTCCAGGGAGGTATGACTCAGCGAAATGATTCGTCCCGCCGCGATGAGATGCGTGCCCGCCAGTCCAATGGGCATTAAATGTTGAAAAATAGTTGCATTCACGTCGCCGCTGCCGTGAATGGCTGTGCTGCGCCAGTTGTATCTGCCCGCCAGCGTTCCAGACACCTGTGTATCAAACTGCAACGCCGGAATGTTGGCCGGCCAGTCGGATAAATGCAATTTGACGTAGATATCGGCGGGACTCAGTTCATTCCAGTTGGCGCTGGCGGATGCGTCGCCGCCTACACCGGTCAGCTTGATCGGCGAGAGTGTTAAAATGCCGTGGCTGAAATCAACAGTGGCGGCTGCCCGGAGAATGTGTATCGGAGTCGTCAGCGATTTCGGAGATGGAATGACAAGATTGTCCGCCGAGATGCTTCCTTGAACCTGCGCCATTTGCAGATTACGCGCCGGCACGCTGATTTTCAGGTTCAGTCCCATATAACCGTGTAATCCAACCGACGGCGTTGGTAACAGCAGCCCGCCCACCGCCGCCGCCGAAATATGTTGCGCCTGCAAACTCAGCCCCGCGAGGCGGCCCGATGTGCTGGCATCAAAGCGCACCGCAATCTGCCCACCCAGCACCGCAGCGGGATCGGCGGCCAGCACAATATTATTCCTGGTCAACTCACCGACTACATGTACCTCCGGCAGTGCCAGGAGATGATGATTCACCGTAAAATGTGTTCCCGCCAGCCGACCGTCCAAATGCAGCGCCAGCGGCATTACCGCGCCGTTGGCCAGGAGTTTGCCGGAAATTAATCCTCCCAATGCCCATCCGGCATTACTCTTTTCACCCTGATTCACCAGAGGAATTCCGGTTACCGTTAAAATAAGGTGCGTGGGATAATTCCCTGTAAAAATGCAATTGCCGCTCGCGGCCAGGCTCCAGACCGGACTTTTCACCAGCAGATTGTCAAGTTGCATGCCGCCTGAATTGCCGTACGCGCTGACATGCACATGAACATCAGCGGGCAGTTTCAGCAGCGGAACGCTCGCCGCCGTGGCCCGCAGGTGCAGCCGCCAGAGTCCCAATGTCAGGTTGTACAATCCGCGCAGATTCAAATAAGGATCTGACGCCAGTGTGCAATGGGAAATGGTAATTTGGTTGTTATTAAATGCGCCGCGCGCATTTAATCCTTTCAGGGTTATGAGTCTCGTACGCTGCCATGAAATATCGGGCGATTCAAGCTCCCAATCCATCTTCCCGTGAAACCGTCCCTGTGCGGAAAGGCTTGCAGCGGTATTCCAGGTGCCATAGGCGCATTGTCCGCTGCTGGTTATATGTAAGCCGATAATGCGTCTTCCCGGCCAGGGGGAACTCAGTGACCCGCTCAGCGTGCCGCTTTGCATTTCTGTGCCGAACATGGAAATCCCATGCCACGCCGCCGTTATCGTCGCGGATTCCTCCGCGGGATTCATCACCCCCGATAGATGCAAGCCCCCGCCGGCCAGATCCGCCCGCAGGCCCTTCACGTGGATGCCCCGGTTATCCGCCCAGATTTGCCCCCGGTAAATATTCATCGGCACGTTCAAATAGCCCACCCGCACACCGACATTCTCCGGGTTGATCTGCCAATGATCTCCGGCATATTGGGCTTGGGCATTGCCATGCAGACCAAACTGACCGATGTTGATACGAACATCATTCAAGCGTTCCGACAGCGTATTGTGCAACAGCCGCCCGCGCAATTGGGCGCTTATGGAAGCCCCGCCAGTCCAGCCGGGCCACATTTTTTTCAACCATGGCCCCAGGCCAATGGCCTGAACGTGAATGCTGTGCAGCCAGGATTGCCCGGGGACCAGTACCCCCTGTGCCAGCAGATGTGACTGCGGAACCTGTGTTGATGCCGCGTTCAGGGAAAACCGCCAGGTCAGCGTACTGGTGGGAATGCCCTGGAATCCAATATCATCAATCACCATTTCCGACTGACGCGATAATTCGACCAGCAGCGTGCCGTGATGAATCTCCACCTGCGGCAAACCTGCGGAGGCCAAATCAACGCCGGGGTGACGAAGTTTCCAGTTCTGCCACGCCAGGCGGATGTCCTGCCATGCCGCCGGCAGATTCCATCGGCCTTCATCTCCCTGATGCAGAATCACGCGTGGACCGGCTGCGGAAATATTGGTAATTCCCAGTTGTCCCGTCAGCAGCAGCCAGGGGATGGAATTGTTGGTAACGGTCAATGTTGGAATGCGCGCAAATGGCCAATGCCGCAGGGGCAGACCGATGCGCACGTCCGTAAGCGTGGTCGTGCCGGCCAGACCGATGTGCATGGTCTTAACGTCAATCCGCAGGCCAAGCCGGGATTGAATTTTATCCAGCACATAGCCCTGAACCGCGGTACTGTTTAATATCCGTGGTGCGGCAATCCACACCGCCGCCCCCAGCACCACCGCCATGATCAACAACCCCGCGAACAGCATCCGTACCGGATGCGATTTTCGCCCGGATGCCGGCGGCGTGGTTCGATTGCTGGTTAACGATTCCGTCATGTCTATGCTCTCAAAGAGCGGTCTATTACAGGATCATCCGCACGCTGCGGTGCGTCATGTATAAATCATTGCCGCAGGGCCGGCGGAATATCCCCCGATGTTTCGGGTCCAAAGCCCAGAAACCACCAGTCGTGGCGATACGTTCGGCCCACAAATGGTCCGGAACTCGCGACAATTTCGCCGGAATTTCGCCAATAAGCCACATACGCAACGCTGGCATAACCCTGCTGGGTCGTATTTTGTAATATGGAAATTTGCGGCAAAACCACTGGAAGCGAGAAGCTTGTGCCGCTGCTGTAATTGCCGAAGGCAATCGCGGGAATACCGATCAGAGAATTTTCCTGGTTTATTCCCAGCGCCCCGCATCGCACTTCCATGACGATCTGGGCTTTCTGGCGGTTGTTGGTTAATCGAACGCCCCCCTTCAGCAGGTGGGATCGCACATCCGCTTCGAGAAAATTGTGGCCGGGCGTGCCGCCATTGATGAAGCGGAAGCTGACATAAACAATCCGGTCGCGCAGATTCGCAACCGAAATTTTGCTGATCGCCAGCGTTGCCGCGCCGGTTAATAAAAACTGCTCATCGGCCGTTTCCGGTGGCTGCGTCACCCGCAAGGTTGCACAGCCGCCGGACATCAGCAGCGTGCATAAAAACAACACGCCACCCATCTGAGCAAGAATTCTTTGATAACCCATTCGCATTGGCCTAAAACTCTCTTATCCGCCTGCCCTAATTGCGCGGCGCACAAGCCTTAACGTCCGAATGCCAATGATATTACCAGATCATCCGCAAAATATAATCTCATGCTCGGTCCGCATGTCGCGCAATAACCAATACCGGGCCGCATATTGTCGGCCCAACATAAAATTCAGAATAAA
>JAKBAC010000169.1 GCA_021809365.1 Planctomycetota bacterium
CGGTGCGTCAAGGGCTTTGCTTACCTCCATGGTTTTTGCGTTTGAAACCACCATGCAGCCGCACGGATTACTGCCGCTTCTGGCCGGCTGCACCACGGCATTTCTGGTTTCCTGCCTGCTGATGCGTCATACCATCATGACTGAAAAAATCGCCCGCCGGGGCATTCGTGTGCAGACGGAATATTCCACAGATTTTTTGGATCGTCTTTTTGTACGCGATGCTTATACCCGGCAGGCTGTATGCCTTGACGCCTCAAAATCCATCGCGGAAACGCGCGAGATTATTTATGCGAAATGGTCGGTACTGCGCCACCACGAATTTCCCGTGATCGACGATGAGCAAAAACTTATCGGCGTGCTGTCTTATCGTGAAATTCTCGACACGCGCGAAAATCCGACAGGCACGGTGCGGAATTTAATCAAACGCCAAGCCGTGATCATTGAGCCGGACAGCCCGTTGCGGCTGGCGGATAATCTCATGTCGCGCTATAACATAGGCCACCTGATTGTTACCGAACCTGAGAATCCGAATCACGTAATCGGTGTGATCACAAGAACCGATCTACTGTCAGCCCATCGACGGTTAAGCTGAAGTATCTGGCGGAAGACTCATACCCAGGAGCATAATATGCAGTCTCCACGACACGCGGCTTTCATTTTCCTTGCGGCATCGCTGGCACCTTTGGGCGTGGCTCACTGCCAAGGATCGCCAGGAATAGTTTCCGCGCGGGCAACCGCGATCCTGAACCATTGCGACGCAAACTTGGCAAAGTTGCGATTGATGACGCTGTCCGTTTACGCAAGACAATCCGAGCAAGCCACAGCGAGAATTACGGAACTTGCCGCGGAAAATGTCTTACTCTCCCGTGCGGCCAACGGGAATGAGAGCCTGCGATTTTCCGACTATCCTATCGCAAGCCTTGTGAATCCGCGACCCACCGGCGGAAGGCGAAATTTCCATTGTGTCTGGAATCGGAATGGGACTGTGGAGGCCTTTCGGGCTGCACACCGGCTGCAGGAAGTGTCATTCTCGCATCGGCGGAGTTTCTTCCGTCGAGAACTTTGCATCGGCGGGGGCGGGGCCATAGCGCCGGTGCTGGGCATATTCTTTGGCGGCATGCGGCGGGTCACCAACGTGATCCGTCGATCATCCAAGGTGATCCACATATCCCGCAAGATCGTAAAGATCGGGAAGTACGTGTGCCTGCATGTGCGTGCCTCGGGATCCTCGGGGAAATATTCGCTATGGATCGCCCCCGGCTTCGGCTATGCGATTGTGAGAGCGGTGGTGCGGAAAGAACCAGGCGATGAATTTCTGGGACGCAAACTCGGATCCAAGCCCCATGCGGTACCGAAGGGCTTGCATCTGCCCCCGGAGATCACGCAACGCGAGGTCTCGTTTCAGTTCGTGCTGGACCAAGTTAAGCTGACTGAAAAATCCGGAGCGTGGCTGCCCCAGCGTTTTCGAAGCCAAATGCGGATCAGGTATGTCGGCGGCATTACGGACACAACCGTACTTTATGGGGACGTTAAAAAGGTATCCCCGACCTGCAACAATCACTCCCCTGAGCTCAAGCTTAATATTCCCAATGGAACGCCGGTCTGGAACGAGGACCGTCCCACGATCCAATACATCTGGAAAAATGGCAAGGTTGTCCCCGCGCATGGCAAAGGGGGATTGAAGAAGCCTGACGGGTACATTGATGGTATCCGGTAGTGCCGGTTCCACCGCCGCCGCGCCGGCTCTGGGGCCAATGCCCAACCCTGTTGGCAATCCCGTCGTGGCGCTTCCGGCCTTCGGGCACGCCTGGTGCATGGCACCGCTTCTCGGACACTGACGGTATGCCCCCACGGGCCACCGATTTTGCGCTGTGGTAAAATTATTGCGCTGTACGTTGTGGCGATGGGAAGGGCGCAGCGGTAAACTACGTAACAGCTACGCAACAAAAAAATGCCAGTGGCCGGCGGCTATTTTCCGGTTTGCGAGAGTATACTGTTGTTCCATAGGCGGGATTTCGGATGGGTACGAGGATGAATCAGCGCATGGCGGTCGTGGTTCTCTTGTTGGGATGCCTCCACGGCGTTGCGTCGGCCCAAGCGGCGACGGTGTTGCGCGGCCAGGAAGCCCGGGCCGCCGTTGAAAAAGCGATTTTGCCTTTTATAAAGCGGTACCGGCTAATCAGCAGCATTCACTTTGTCGCAGTGATCAGCGACGATTCCACGGCGCTGACTGCAACCGGCGGAAGTAAGCTGGAACTGTCCGGGATATACCGATTCTGGGCGGTAGGGGACGACTACCGCTTGAACTGGCGGGTGCTTCATAGCAGCTACCAGCCACTGGTCCATCAAATCTGGGCGTATGACGGGGTGCGTTACCAGTCGATTATTGGCGGGCGGCACCCGACGTTAGTGATTCGAACGCATCGGCCGACAGGATTCTTCGGACCCGGCGAACCTAACCCGATTCTGGCCCCAATTTTCAATATTCTTCAGCGTACTACAAAGCGCCAGCCGGGAAATTGGCTGGATTACTGGCGGGTGCGCCATCATCCCCGACAGGTTGCTCGCCTGCCGAAGGGAATCGTCGTGCGTTCCTTCCGGTATACGCCCACAGGCGCATTTTTCGATTGTTATCCAAAACACCTGCGCAACCCCAAAAAGTGGCCGCTTACATCGAAAACTCCCGTCTGGTTTCGGCCTGGCGGCCACTGCCTCATGCGATACGTGTTGCAGCGCCGTGGCCATGTTTATCTCCCGGTCGCCGTATACGCCCCGCCACGGCATGGCGGCAATCCCGTGGCTGCCGAGGGAATCAGATATTCGTACAAGGCGTTCACAATCGGCCACAAGTTAATCTACCTGGCGGTCAGGACGGATTGCGCCCGGGACGGGCGGTGGCATACTGAAATGCATATCTCGCGAATATCATTGGACGGGCGGATAAACCCCAGTGTCTTCACCATTGATTATCGCCGCGCGCAGCTTTTCCGCGAGCATGGTCGGAGTGTGCCCTTGGCAACCGCAAATATTTTTCCTGCTCAAGTGCCCAAACCCCGGCCGCGCTAACGCGCCAGTATAATATGGCGAAAGCAGGGTTTTTTAGTGAGGTCAACGATGGGGTTATATTTTCCAAGGGAATTGGCGGCAGTAGTTCTTGCGGGCACCCTTATAGCCGGCAGCGGCCAAGCTTCGACGCCGCCGCCAACAGCCGCCACGCCTGTACAGAAGCTTATGCCGGTATCCCACCGCACCGAACTGACCGTATCCAAAGTAACCGAAGCGGTATCACTTGTTCCATCGAGCCTGCTTGTGGGAACCGTTAAGCCGGATGAAAAGTTCCGCGCTAAGATCAATCTCTGGTCGAGGAACGCCTCCATAATTCCCAAATTTTTAACCGCTACGTCCACCAAGCGGAAACAGATAACGGCCTCCATCACAAACGGTGGACGCAGCGTTACCCTGACATTTATCCCGGGCAAAGTCCGCGGCGCGATTTCGGGTGACTTGATCTTTAAAGTCCAATACGGCCCAAAGGTAATTCGCCTGCACGAAGACTATTTTGCGTATGTTCTCCGGCGGCACGGTGAGCCGATTCCGAAGCAGGTAGTTAAATAAGTCATCGCAGCCCGGCGATTACCCGGACGGGCTCCCGGCGGAGAGGGGATACGCTTGATCGTGCGGTAAGGCTGCTGCGGCACGCATGCTCACCGCAGGCGCACGGACTGCCGGAGGACCTCAGGGATCCGCGTTGCGGGCGGTAATTTAATCTTTTCGGAAGATGAGAACGTCGGCGAGCAAGCCCCGGGGCTTCCCTGATGACGAGAATAGTACCGGTGGGCCGCGGGGATGGGTTGAGCCGATTTGTAAAAAAATATTTTTGCCCGCATCATCTATGCCTGCGGCGCGTTGGGCTAAGTACGTCGTGGGCTTGCGTCGGCGGGCGGTAGAGTCCACAATCATGATTGTTAAGGTGCAGCGCAGGGGTGTTCCTGCAAGCGCGGAGAGGTAATGTCGCAAAACGCAGTTCAAAGTATCTCGGCGGATACACCGCTGTTGCAGGAATTTCCGCCCCTGCTGCGCAACCGTAATTTCTTTCTCTTAATGAGCGGCTACGTGGTTTCCGTCATCGGGGACCGGGTACATTTTCTCGTGATGCTGCAACTGCTTTGCTACGTCGTGCTCAAACGCCATGTGGAATCCGCCCAGCACGCGGCACAGCTTAATTTAGCCATGTTTTTACCGTTTTTGCTTCTGGCTCCCCTGGGAGGAGTTATTTCCGATCGTCTGCCGCGACGCTGGGTCATGATTTCCTGTGATCTGGTGCGCAGCGTCGTTGTCATTATCGCGCGGACCGTTCTGCTGGTGGCCGCCTATCACAGCACGCTTTCCACCGGCACGCTTCTGTTCATGCTGTTTGGATCAGAAATTATTCTCTCCTGTTTTGGAGAAATGTTTTCACCGGCCCGCGCCGCCATCGTCCCGAATCTGGTGCATCCTCGGGAGTTGTTACAGGCCAATTCTTTTCTTTCCGTGGCCGGGACCATTTCCACACTTTTGGGATTTATTCTGGGCGGATTATTGCTGAAATTCGGGTTGGACATCGCCATGTACGTGGATGCCGGCACATACTGCCTGTCGGCCTTTGCGGTATTTTCCATGCGTATGCGGCCGGGGATGGATCGGCCCGAACCGGTGCGCGGAGGTCGTCACAACAGTCTGCTGAAGGAATTGAAAATTGCCTTGGGCTATCTGAAAGTCCATAAACATCCGCTTCAGGCTATTTTGCTGGAGTTGGCGTTCACGACTGCCAGTGCGGTGATCCTTAATTGTATGCCCGCCATTGTTACCGCGCGCTTTGGTCTATCCAACAGTGATTTCGCCTATTTTCTGGGCGTTGCCGGTATCGGTATGATTGTCGGGGCGGTGCTGGTCAGCCGGGCACGCAATGGCATTCCCAAGGAAATTGGAATTGGCTGGTCTACAGTTGCCATCGGTGTTGGATTACTGATGGCGGCGTGGGCAGCGCATTGGGAAACCTTTCTCATCTGGTTGACAGTCGCGGCGATGTTTGGCGCGATCATGTTCATCACCGTTGATACGCTGTTGCAGCGGGTGGTGCCGGATTACATCCGCGGCAGAGTCATGGGAGCGCGCGATCTGATTACGACCTTCGGATTGCTGATTCCCACGGTGCCCATTGCGTTCTGGAGAAATGTTGATTCCTATATCATGAATATCATCGTGGGGACCGGCGTAGTGATCGCTATCCTGGGTGCCGCGTTGCTGATTGTTTATTACCGTCGCCAACCGTTTCCTATGGTGTCGGCGGTCGCCCGGCGATTGGCTGCGGTTTATATGGAATTATGCCATCGGTGGCGGCGGGGCAATGCGTGCCGTATTCCGGTCGCCGGCCCGGCCATCGTTGCGGCCAACCATAACAGTATATTGGATCCGCTGGCCGTGGGGATCGGAAGCCGGCGGCGTCTGGTGCGGTTTCTCATCGCGCGGGAAACGTATGAGTTGCCGATACTGAAACACTTTTTTTCCGCCCTGGGGTATATACCGGTGGACTCATCGGCACCGGAGGGCACGGGCATTGAGGCCGCCATGCAACAGTTGAAGCAGGGCCATGTTGTGGGAATATTCCCGGAAGGATCCATTGGCGACGGCAAAAAGTTGCGTAGCGCGAATAATGGGGCGGCTATCATGGCGTTGACCACCGGTGCGCAGGTCATTCCAGTGTATATTACAGGTACGCATCCGCATGTGAGCTTCAAAAAAGATTTGCTGCGGCCCGCGAAAGTGCGCGTGTACTATGGCGCACCGCTTAGCTTTAATCGCTTGGCCGGGCAAAGCGGAGATGCGGCTGTGCTGGCGGGCGTTACGGCACAAATTATGGCAGCGATTGCGAAGCTGAAAGACCGGGCCGATGCTGCACTGGCGGAATCGGCGATCAAAGGTGAGCGATAAAAGGCATCGGGACCGGCTAACGCGATGCTTCCCGGAAATCCGAGGATTGCAATGATGATGAACTTACGTCCACTTGGAAAATCAGGAATAAATATCACGCCGCTGATCTTGGGCACGTGGGCGATTGGGGGATGGATGTGGGGCGGCAGCGATGAACAGCAGTCCGTTAGCGCGATACGAACCGCTTTGGATTCCGGTATAAACTGCATCGATACCGCAGCCATCTATGCGCAGGGGTACAGCGAGGAACTGGTTGGAAAAGCGATAAAGGATATTCCGCGCGATCGCGTGGTGCTGGCGACGAAATGCGGGCGGCGGTGGGATGATCCTGCGCAGCAGGGTTCCGACCCCGCGGAAACGGTGGATCGCCAGGGTCGGCCCATTACGATCCGCAGCAATTCCAAGCCGGAGAGTATCATTTATGAATGTGAAGAGAGTCTGAAGAGACTGGGTACGTCTTACATTGACCTTTACCAGATACACTGGCCGGATGCTTCGACACCCATTGAACAATCCATGGCGGCCATGGATGCGTTGCGCCGCGCCGGGAAGATTCGGGCTATGGGCGTAAGCAATTTCAGCATGGACCTTTTAACCAAAGCGGCTGCCGGCACGCTGGCAAGTGTGCAGCCTCCGTACAGTTTGCTGCGCCGGGATATTGAAAAAAACATTCTTCCGTTTTGCCGGGAATACGAGATCGCCGTGCTGGCCTATTCCCCTCTTGAACGCGGCCTGCTTACCGGAACCGTTACGCCGGATCGAACATTTCCCCCCGGCGATCATCGCGCCAAGCATAAATTATTTGATGTGCAGACGCGTAAAAAAGTGCTGGCGTCTCTGGAAAAAATCAGACCGATTGCGGATAAATACAAAAAAAGTGTCGCGCAGCTGGCGATTAACTGGACCATCCAGCAACCGGGGCTGACAGCC
>JAKBAC010000170.1 GCA_021809365.1 Planctomycetota bacterium
ATTTTGGTGCCTGCTCCGTCCCCGATCCCTTTTTGTTTGCTTTGGGCTGCAAGCCACGGCAAATCATGCACAAACCTTCGAAATATTTTAGGGATTATGCAACCATGCCCGCCAAATGTCCAATAATAGACGTCCAATAATAGACGCAACCTCCGCCCCGGCGGGCGTGGCAATATTTCCGGGCAAGCGGCGAAATCGACGGCATCAATGCCGGCGCTAAGAGAATGGTTCCTCTTGGAAACTCGCACTCCAGCGGCCTGCCCGGATTTATTGCCACGCCCGCCCCGGCACGTTTGTTTACGTTGATTTGAGTTGTTTCCAATTTGGAAATAGCTGCGGCGTTTCTGGAACCTGGGAACCTGGAACCTGGAATTGAGCATCTGGCATCTGGCATTTAGCAGCGCAGCGTGTCAAAACCTTCTAACTCCTAACTCCTGCGTGCTCGTCCAACCCGTAGTTTGGAATCTGGAATTAATGTTGGCCGCAGATTTATCTGCCGGGCGGGGTTCTGATCCACAGATTGACACCGATTGACACAGATTTACGGGCAGGCCGCGTATTCTTGTGTTCCCAATCGCCAGAATAGAAGGCTGGGTCCATCCGTGCAATTGGTGGAACATGCGTCCCGGCGGAAACAGCATATACGCGATAAAAAGTTTTTTTAATCTGTTCATTCCCTCTCCGGGGGCGGCTGCCAGTGTTTCGCCTTAATGTTTCAGATCGCCGCCACGCCGCGACCTTCACGTGGCCACGAGAGAGAACCTGCAGCCAAGCCGCTGGACGCGTTGATTTCACAGTTTATAACCCCAGTTGACTGCGACGAGTGCACGGATACCGTACGGAAAACCGGGAAATGAAAAGCTGCAGGCGTTGCTATCTTTCAACAGCCTGCACTTGCAACCAGAAATTACGCAAAACTTTAATAGCCGTGGACAGGGTGGCAGCCTGCAACTGTGCCTCGGCTGCAAGCGACGCGAAATTCTCGTCCCATAGGAGGGGCGGATCAGGAAGTTCCAGGGGGATGGGATGTGTGTTGCGCCGAAAAAATGTTCTTTCCACAGCAATAGCGACGTCTGCTGGTTGGATGCTGTGCATCTCGATCAACAGTACCATATCCACCAAGTCCTTGGTCCGCGTGTTGACGCGATCTGTCCAAAGATGAGTATAAGCGTGCAGCTTTTCAGCAAACTGCTGCGGCGTTGAAATAGCCAGAACCATTGCCGGGCGAATACCGGCGAATGCCAACAAATCGTCGCCTGCCAGTGTTTCGGGTGTTCCGCCAGTCTCATCACCAAAACCCAGATCAATGTCCCGTGTTGTGCGAGCGCGGGGACGCTATCGCAACTCCATGGCATAGCCGCCCTTGAGCAACCATGGTGGATGCGGTTGTGCAAACAGCCGCGCCAACAACCTCTCGATCACGAGTTTGAGTCGCAGAGTGTTCAGTGCAATGCCCCGTTGCGCAGCCAGCGTCCTGAGGCGGGCCTCCAACGAAGTTTTGAATGCAATTGGATCGGTGAAAGATTTAGCCATGTCATGTTGCTCGTTCGATGGATGCCAGGATTTTTCTAAGTCGGGAGGCTGCTGGCCGAGCCAAAGTGCCGTTGGAAAGGGCGGCCATGCGTATCAGGCCGCGTTGGAGCGAATCCTTTACCGCTCGGCGGAGTTGCTCGTCTGCCAAGGTCACATCCTCCGCGGCGTCGAGGAGTGTTCTTAGTGGTGTGGTTACAGAAAAACCCTCGCGCCGGTCGATGTCCCGTTCTTCGATCCAGGCCTTGTGAAGGATGCATTCCCCCGGCGGTTGCTTGCGAAAGGATGGTGGCACGGTCAGGTGAACGCGCCGCGGCAGCACGTCGCTAAGTTGATGCAGGAACAGAGCAGTGGCATGGGATACAACGGCCTGCGGTCGGTCATGCCTGTCACGACTCCAAAGCGCCAGCCTTACAAGGTCGTCGTGTTCAGCGTACCCTGAGAGGGACATCCTGTAGATGCCATGGCCGGCGCGTACGAAGTTGCCAACGTGAAGGTGGTAGCTCAGGTGGGAATAGCCGTACCCAACTCCCGACGCCTGCTTGGCGGTAAAATATCCCGCCTGATGGCCAGCCACGGCAGAGAGCGCACGGAGAGAATTATGTGTGTCACGGTAGATCATACACAAACCTTCAAAATATTTTAAGGATTATGCAGCCAAAACTTGCAAATGTCCAATAGGAAAGAGAATCTTCGCCGTACGCGCATGCCCCCGCCCCGGCACGTTTGTTCGGGCTGATCGGAGCTGTTTCCATTTCGGAAACAACTGGGGGGCGATGCACAGCCAACTGCCGGGGGGCGCAATTCGGATTTCAAAACCAGCCAGTGGTTTTCCGGCAGGAAGAGAAACGGGGCGCAGCTACTTCATCTTGAGCCACTGCCCGTCCCCGCCGCAACCACCCCACCAACCCGCGAGCCGATCCCCAAATTTCACCTAATCGCCAACCCCAAATGCACCGCTCATTACTGAATGTACTGATCAATACTGATCAATACTGAACCCACCGCCCAATATCCCAACCCCCAAACAGCATCCCGCATCCAGAAAAATGTTAGCCGGCATATTTATCAGCCGAACAAACCAAAAACGCCGATCCAGCGCCTTCCTCCATTTTATTCATTACCCATTACCCACTGTCCATTTTATCTGCCGAACAAACCAAAAACGCAGCGCAGCGCTGCAATAATACACTCTCTGATTTTGCTTCGGAACGCACACCGGCCCCGTCGCCGTTAGATGTCCATGGCAAAATGCCACTTGGCCCCGGTTGACTGTGCTTTCCGCAAAATATCTTGGCAGTGTGCTAGGTCTCGGATGAGTTCCTCCGCGTTCTCCACCGCTTCCGGATTGGCGTGAAGGTGCGCGATGACGACCGCTAGCCAGTCGATTCCCTCCTGCGGATCGAACCACGGGATTTCGGTTTCCTCATAGCCCGGAGGACACAAATCGTTCTGGGCGGCGTAACTAAACAGTTCATAAACGCTCTTGATTTTCAGTCGGCCCGAAACCGAGTCAAGATATTTACCCGCGTCGGCAAAGGCGCTGCTCTCAAAGCCGAGATCAGGGATGTTGGGTTCGAGTTCCATGTAGAATTGCATGGCACTTCCTTGTTACGAAAAGCTAACGGCTCACAAGGCAATCTCCCTCATGCTCCCCCCAGCCTGTGTGCTATTCTAATTCACGGCCGTCGCCGGTCAACTTCGGCTGGCAGTTACCACTGCGCGGCCTCAGGCGTGGCAATTTTTCCGGGCTGCCTGGATGGCCGGCGTGTTACCGGTTCAGTTTCAGCAGGAGTGCCAGCAGCTTTTTGGCGCGGGGGGTCAGGCGGGTGCGGTTGAATTTGTCGCCGGCGCGTTTAATTACTTCGGCCTGTGTGGGATAGGGATGGATTACTGAGCCGATGTTTCCCAGTGATACGCCCGCGCTTATCGCCAGGGTAAGTTCTGAGATCATGTCACCGGCGTGATCGGCCACCAGTGTGGCACCAAGAATGCGTCCGGATTTTTTTTGCACATGCACCTTGAGAAATCCCCCGGTTTGCGCGTCCAAAACAGCACGATCCACCTCCTCAAGGCCAACCATGATGGTTTCCATGGCGAGGCCTTTGGCTTGTGCCTCGGCGGGATACAGCCCGACATGCGCTATCTCGGGTTGGGTATACGTGCACCAGGGAATCGTCAGCGAACTAACTTTTTTTCTTCCAAAAAACAGGGCGTTCTGTATGACGATGCGCGCCATGGCGTCGGCGGTATGGGTGAATTTACTGGGAAAGCAGATATCTCCGGCGGCAAATATTCTGCGATTGGCAGTTCGCAGGTGATCATCCACATGGACCCCGGACTTTGCATCATACCGAACCCCGGCGGCCTCCAGGTTCAGATGTTCTATATTAGGTGCCCGGCCAACCGCGATGAGTATTTCATCGAATGCCTCAACCGTGGATTTCTCCGAGCCTTGAAGGGTCAGGAGTTTTTCAGAGCCTTGTCGCACTACGTTCGTGATGCGGCAATCGCGGTTGATCTGCACGCCGTCGTCAAGCAATGCGCGTTCTATCACTGCAGCCGCATCGCGATCTTCGCGAACCAGCAATTGCTTTTGCTGTTCAAACAGCGTGACCTGTGAGCCAAAGCGGGCAAACGCCTGCGCCAGTTCACAGCCGATGGGGCCGGCTCCGATCACCGCCAGTCGCGGCGGCAGCGTCGTGAGCGAAAAGACGGTTTCGTTGGTCAGATAGCCGGCGTCCCTGATTCCCGGAATTGGAAGTTCAACCGCCCTGGCACCGGTGGCGATAACCGCTTTGGCAAAACGCAGTTGTTGCTTGCCCACATTGATGCACGTGCCGCTTTTAAAGACGCCTTGGCCGAAAAACACATCCACATTCAAATCTTGAAATCGCCGGGCGGAATCGTGGTGGCTGATCCCCGCGCGCAGTTTCCTCATGCGTTCCATGATGGCGGGAAAATCGGTGCTGCTACCGCCATGAAGCAAAACGCCAAGGGCACCGCTGCGCCGCACGTCTGCACACGCCCGAGCCGCACGAATCAGGGCCTTGGACGGTACGCACCCCACATTCAGGCAGTCACCGCCCATTAAATCCTTTTCAATCAGGGCGACGCCGGCACCCAATCCCGCGGCCCCGGCGGCGGCTACCAGGCCCGCAGTGCCCGCGCCAATTACCACCAGATCGTAGCGCGGCTTGGGTTCCGGATTTTGCCAGTCCGACGGATGAACATTGGCCGCCAGTTCGCGGTTATGTTGATCAAAAGGGTTTAGTGCGGCAAGTAAATCTGTTGCTGTGTTATCCACGCGGGCAAGTCCTTTCTCAGGGGCGGTTGGCAAGGCTGTCGAGCTTCCAACTATAAACTTTAAAAGTTACCGAGGGCGGATTGCCGGCGGCCAACTCCGCGGCGACACGCTTATTAAACTTTGCGACAAACTTGCGTACCGAGCCCGCCTTCTGAGTGAAATCACCGGAGTACCAGTCATACAACATCGTCAGATGAAGCGTTTTTCCATTCCTGGATAATCTGACCCAGCGCGGATTGTTGTTGACGAATTCCGCCTGGCTTTGAAGTTGGGCATTGATGCTGGCCGCTTCGAACGCTTGCTCGCGTAACGGGGGACAGCCGATGGACGCACAATTGATGGCAAAGTGAATACGCGGATCGGCAAAGTCGCTGCGGAGCATCAGTTCAATTTGATTCAGGCTGTAACGTTTTCCGCCGATGTTCCAATGCACATAATCCCAGCGCTTGGCCGACGGAATATCACGAATGGACTGGATATTCGGGTAGTGATCCAGAATCAGCCGCAGTGTGAAGGCGTTATACGCATTGATCAAGAGTGCCAGTTTATTATTTCGCCCCAGACTGTTGAACGGGGCTTTTGCAAGTTGGGCGATGTAGGTGTTGAGGTTAGCGGGATTGGCCGCCAGAGATGGGTAATCAACCCAGCCGCCGGTGTGCACATATTTGGATACAACCTTGGTAAACATGGCGTTGCTGAACTGCGGACCGGCGGGATTGGACTTAAATTTATTGACCAGCTTGACCGGCGGCGGCCCGAAAATCCCGGCCAGCGGACCGCGGTTAATCCAGGTACAGGCAGTTAAACCCAGCATCACAATTGCCAATCCTGCCAGTATCACCGGACGCCGCGAATGCGTGGCAACTGCTGAGGAACCGTTTTTTATTGGCTGATTCATTTCGATCACTCCTGATTGTGCGGCCAAAGCGCGACTGGCCAATTTTGTTATATAAACACTTACCGCAACAATCAGCAGCAAGCCCACGCCAATTAGCACCCAGTGCAGCAAACCGTTGTCCTTCACCCCGCCCGCGCCTGCCGCCTGACTGGCCGCATACCCCAGATACACATACAAAAGCGTTCCCGGCAGCATACATATCCAGCTCACCAATACATACGGTAAAAAGCGGATCGCGGTTAAACCGAAGAAATAATTGCTTAAATTAAACGGCACCACGGGTGAGAGCCGCAGCAAGGCGACAATTTTCCATCCATTTTTACCAATCGCCTGATCAATGGCGGCAAATTTTGGCGTTTTCGCCGTGGTCTTTTCCACCGCTGATCTAAACACCCACCGCCCTAACAAATATGCCGCCGCAGCGCCCAGCGTGGCACCGGCGGAAACAATAACCGTGCCCCACCACGGCCCATACAGCACCCCGGCCAGAAGCGTCAGGGCAGAACCCGGAATCAACAGAACTGTGGCGACAATGTAAATCACAATGTACGCCGCAATTCCCCGCACCCCCTGGCCGGCCAGCCAACTCTGCAGTCGGGCAATGCCCACGCCTATGGGAATAATACGAAATATGACGATCAGACACGCGATGATAATCAGCAGCGAGATAATCTCAAGGCCGCGCGTCAGCTTCTCTGGGGGTGCGGAAATTTTGTTATTCATGACCTTGTCCATTTTCCTTAAACTGTCTTGCCATGCCTGAGGTTTAGTCGCCAGGACAGAGAATATCTTACATCCAGGCCTTATGATAGGAACGATCCGGGTGCCGAGCGCTAAGTTAACTTGATTATCCCCATGAGCTTGCCCGAATAATCGCCGGGTTGCGATCCCGGCGCGCCGGGACGGTTTTTGGCGTCTTGGGAGAGCGTCGCGTCATCGAGCACCGTGGTGATTGCGAGAAGGAGTCAGGAGTTAGAATTTTCTGGAAGCGCTACCGCTTTACCATTTTGCGCGGCAGAATAAACTCGCCGGCTCGCGCCGTCTTCTGCTCTGAAAATTCGCGGACGGCGTCCAGTTACGCGGCACGGGGCCGGACCTCGAGCGTGACGTTGTAGCCGA
>JAKBAC010000171.1 GCA_021809365.1 Planctomycetota bacterium
CCGCAACACCGCCAAGCCATTTCTCAATGAACTTGAGGTAGCGATCACGACCAACGGGCAAACCGGAAATTCTACAACCGCCGCTGCAACAATTCAGCACTGGTCGCTGGAATTAATGAATCCCTTTGCATCCTCCGGGCCGCTGAATCTGGCCGGTTGGCAAGTGGTGCTCTATGACTCCACCGGCGCGACTGTCGAAGCGACCGCATCACTGACCTCCCTCACCAGCGGTAGCGGTGGCGCGACCCCGGCCGGTTACATCTGAGCTTATAACAACGCGGCGAATCAGGGCGCGGGATTCGCCGTTGTCGTTTCCGATAGTGGTGCCCCACAGCCAGCCACAACCAATGGATACAAACATACTCCGTTGGTGACGGCGGGGACACCCTCGATCCCCCTTACGGGTATCATTCGCCTGGAACGCCCCGTCGGGGCGACGGGTACCTATGCCGTCGTCGACAGTATGTCCTACGACTTTTCGCAATTGAATTACACCAGCCCCACCAAAACCTGGTACGCCGATATCCAGCGCAGCAACACCCCTGTCAACCCCGTGACGCCTATTCAACAAATGCAGGCAGAATGGGGATGTGACAGCGCTGCGGAATTTGGCGATGCCGATCCGCTGACACCCTCGACCACGGAATTCGGCAACCTCGGACAGCCTAATACGGATACGACGGCCGTGGTGGCGGGCAACCCCGGCGTGCCGCTATACGACCGCTTTTACAGCAATTACGTCGCCGCCAACGCACTGTCCGGTAGTCTTACAACCCCGTTTCCCAATATGCAAACGACAACGCTGGCCACTGACGGGTATCTATTTCTGAATATTGACGATGTTAACTGTATTGCCCGCGAGGGAAGCTACACAACTTCCGCGCCCGCCTATGAGCCGCTTTCGGCGCAGATTGCCGCCAACGTGGCGACGGCCGGCGGCATGCTCTACGCCACCGACGCCCAAACCGCCGGCTATCCAATGATCGCCGGCACGCCTTCACCGGAAATCAGCGAGGCTGCGCTCTATTTTGATTTCGCCTATGATCCGCGTGCCGCCTATACCGCGGCGGATTCCACCCTTGATACCAGCGGTGTTCCGCCGACGATTCTTTCCATGACCACGCTCACCGATCGCTCCAGCAACAGCGCGAACATAACCGCAACCGCGGCGGCCCTGCCCGAAGGGGCCACCGATCTGGTCCGCCAGGCCGGCAAAGTCAATATCAACACCGCTATGCCGGCTGTGCTTTATTCAATCTATTTTGCGGATGGAGCGATGGCCACGGATACCTATGCTCAGCTACCGACGGATCTTGCGCAATTGGCAGCCGATACTATCGCCTTCCGTGAACGGTTGTCGACTGGAACGCAGGTACCGATATTATTTACAACAGGCGTGCCCACCGTTCCGTCTCCGGGTTATCCCGCCTCCGCTCCCGCGGGCCAACCCAGCTATCCCGGCACAGGTTTTAGATCCACCGCCGACCTGTTGCTGGCGTTTATTCCCACCGTCGAATCGCAATCTGGTTCGCCGGCCGTTGGTCTTTTTCCTACCCGCCTGCCCACCATTCCCACCACCATCCAGCAGCGCGATGCCGCTTGGGCGGACGTGGAAAACTTTATTACGGTCCGCAGCGATACCTTCGCCGTGTATGGTTATGTGGAAGGTTTGCGGTTGAATCCCAATTACACCGGGACGTATGCCGCCACCGATTGGTACAACGCCAATCAAGGCATTGCGATGGGGAGCGCGGGTTCCATGTCCACTGATTCCACCAACGTCAATGCCGAATTCATCCTAGAAGGAGATCGCCGATTTATCGCCATCGTGGATCGCTCATTTTGTAACAATGGCACCGCGATCACACCGCATATCGTCGCCCTGAAATTTTTGCCCAAGTGAGCACGCCATATAGCAGACGATACTGCGTTATCCACCGCAGTGATGTCTGATGCCGACGTCCACCGCTGCCATGGGAGGAATCCCGTGGCCGTGAGTCGCATCCATGCGCTCATGGTTTCCGACATCCGAAGGTTCACGAACAATGGCGCGGGCTGCGTGACACTTTATGCGCGTATGGTTTTATTGCGCCGCAATCACGATACCCCGGAGCACCGGCATGGTAATGCGGTGCCGTCGGGGTTCGCAGGGAGCGCAACGACACCGGGTTATCACCACGGTGCTCGGGGGAGAGACTATTGCGTTATCCGTAACCCGCATAAAGTGTCACGCACCCATGGCGCGTGGGGAGTACAATTCCATTTCCACTAAAGGCCGCAGGCGTATATGATTCGCCGGGTTTGGTCCGAGGCTTCCGAAATGGGTAAAGCAAAAAAAGAACCGCAATGGCTGCGTTTTGGCTCCGGTGAAAGCTACTTCGAGCGCAGCCATCGGCCTTTGCAGTGTCTGATTTTTATTGCTCCGCTGCTGATTATCTATCAGATTGGGGCCGTCCTGCACCCATGGAGCAGGGTCAGCGGACACACACATAATATCATCGCCTTTGAATTAATGTTGAATTTCTTTTCACTCTTTGGCGCGGTGGGAAGCTACTTGCCGCCCTTGGCGGTCGTGGCCATTCTATTGGGCTGGCATGTGGCGCGTAAGGACCCGTGGAAACTCGAACCAGGGCTGTATGTCACCATGGGCGCGGAGAGCTTTTTATGGGCGGTGGCCCTGGTTCTGCTTTTCCTGGCCCTGGCGCATGGCGTGGCCATGCAGGCAGTTTCGCACCCCCTGACCCACGCAATGGAACGATTGTCCTGGCGAAGCCAGGTTGTCATGTCGATTGGCGCGGGAATTTATGAGGAACTGCTGTTTCGCCTCGTACTTATAACGGTACTCAACATCATCCTGGTGGATCTGCTGGGCCTGTCAGTGGCCAAGGCCATTCCGATTATCATCGTGGCCTCGGCCATGCTGTTCTCGCTGTATCACTTTCTGGGTAATGAACAACCTTCATGGGGGGCATTTATCATTCGCACCATCGCCGGCGTCTACTTTGCCGGCATCTTCATCTTTCGCGGTTTTGGCGTCGATGTCGCCACGCATTCCGGTTATGACCTGATGGTGGTAGCGCTGGATATGCTGTATCGGCATCACTGATGGTCGAACGCCTCCTTCACTACCTGCGACCATGTTCACCCTGTAAATAAGCCAGAATCGCGGATGTGTCGAATATTTTGGATATTATCATGACACATGGGCGTGGCAGCATTTCCGGGCGAACGGCGAAATCAGCGGCATAAATGCCGGCGCTAAGAGAAGGGTTCGTCCTGAATACTCGCACCCCGGATCCCTGGTTCGGATTTATGGCCACGCCCTGACACATCGAGGCATCAGGTTGATGCGCGAATCCCGCTGACCTATACTTATATTGTGAATTATGGCGATGGATTTTAAACTTTCACAGGCACCGCATGCACCCTCGGCTACGCTGCACCAGCGAATCCAGGAGGTGCTCGATACACTGCGCCCCATGATCCAATGGGATGGCGGTGATGTTGAGTTGGTTAGTGTCAACGAAGAGGGCGTGGTTACCGTGCGATTTCACGGAGCATGTGTGGGATGCCCCAGCTCGCAGGCCACACTGCGACTGGGCCTGGAGAAAAACCTGCGCGCGCGCATTCCTGAAATCACCAGTGTGGTTTCCGTCGATGAAATTGAAAATGCCCCATCGGAGCGGCCGGAATAACCGGTGGATTTGACATCCTTATTATGCCACCTACTATTCTCTGCTTGAGTAGATGCGGAAGATGAAGACGCTGATTGCAATACCGGTATTCAACGAAGAACGCCACCTTCAGAAGGTGCTAAGCGAAATTCGTCTGCACACAGATGCCGACATTCTGGTGATTGATGATGGCTCCACCGATGGCACCGCGCAAATTCTCCGTACCCTGCCGGATATTGTCGTACTGCGGCATCGCCGGAATACGGGCTATGGCAAAAGCCTCATTGACGCATTCAATTTTTCCTCATGCCATGGCTATGATTGGGTGATTACCATGGATTGCGATGAGCAGCATGAACCGGCGGCGTTGCCGGAGTTTATGGCCGCCGCGCGGGCGGATCATGCGGACATCATCAGCGGTTCACGCTATCTGCAATCAGAATCGCGCAAGGATGAACCGCCCTTGGATCGGCGGCTGATTAACCAGTTGATCACCGCGGTCATCAATCGCAATTTGAAGCTGAATCTCACGGACAGTTTTTGCGGATTCAAAGCCCATCGCGTATCCGCCATGGAGAAACTGGATTTATCCGAAGTTGGCTATGCGTTTCCGATGGAGTTCTGGGTGCGGGCGGGGCAGGCCTCGTTGCGTGTTTCTGAATTGCCGATACGGTTGATCTACAATGATCCGGATCGGCACTTTGGCGGTCGCCTGGATAATCCCAATTATCGCCTGCGGCATTACCTCAATGTTTTTTTCCGCGCCCTGCATGGCTGTGAATGCCGCCAATCGCTGGCCGCCGGGTAAGCGCGGCGGAATGGTGGTCGTGACCGAGCACCGGTGTATATTTCCATGAGAGGACGCAATACATCGCATGGAAATGTCAGAACAATCCAACTTCACGAATCGCGCCAATCCCACCCGTCCGGATACCCACCCCAGAAACCAACTTGTGCCCCGACCGCAGGCGATTGTGGTGCCGCGCCGGCATGGCACGATTTTGGTCGAACCGTCGCCCGCGAACTTAGTTGATTTTCTGACCACGCCCCATCAGGGCCGAACATTGGCCGCAGAAACCGTGGAGGTTTCCGGAATTGCGTTATCAACTCTGGCGGACCTGGCGCGGCGGGAATGCATGGATGCCATGGCGCGTTTTGCGCGGGAAACCGGTTTTGACGGCCCACCGGCGGACGCGGTGAAAAGGCCGTGGATCATCACGGGCCATCAGGTCGAATTTTATCATCCCGGCGTGTGGGCCAAGGTTATTCTTACGGACACCTTGGCCCGACGCTGTAACGGACTGGCGATAGATCTGCTGGTGGATCATGACACGGTAGAGCATCTCGGATTCGCAATTCCTTATTGGAGTGGCGCACGCCTGGAAAAGCGAATGGTGCAGTGGGCCGCGACATCGAATTTACCGGCGGAATTTCTCTTGGCACCGCAAGGTGATCAAAAACAACACTGGCTGGAGGAAATAGAACAATTTCCGCTGGCGGCGAGCGATTCAATGCGGGATTTCATAGAGTCCTGGCGCATGGATTCGCAACTGGAATATGTCCCATGGATGAGCCGGGCGCGCCGGCGCTTTGAGCAAGCTCACCGTATCCATGTGCACCATGTGCCATGCGGTTATCTTTGTTCCGGTGTGGCGTGGCACAGCTTTGTGCTGGCGTGGATCCGCAATGCCCGCATCTGGTGCGATAGCTATAACGCGGCTCTGGATCAATACCGCCTGGAGCGCGGCATTACCAAACCCGGCCGCCCCATGCCAGACCTTGCTATCGCCAGACATGAAATTGAACTGCCCTTCTGGATTTATGGGGATCACCAGCCCCGGCAGCGCCTCGTGCTGAACGAAAACAACGGCCTGTATTTGACATGCGGTACGCACCGCATTGATGTTGCGGATATTATGACCGGAAATCTCGTGGCGGCGGGCGAAACACTGCGGCAACGCCTTGATGCGGCGGACCTGCGCGTGCGCCCACGCGCCCTGACGTTGACCATGTTCACCAGACTATTACTCTCGGATCTGTTTATCCATGGCATCGGCGGAGCTTTATACGATCAGATGACCGACCAAATCATGGAACAACTGTTTCGAGCTTGCCCCGCCTACGCCTGTGCCTCGGCCGGATGGCTGTTGCCTGTAGCAGCCCAGATCGACCAAGGCCAGACGGACACCGCGGATACTTTCGCTTTGAAGTGGCAGCGACATCACCTGCGGTGCAACCCTGAATTATTGGTACCGGCCGCACAACTTACCGGCGTTGCGATGGATTTGGCCCGACAACGCCGGGAACTCATTGGGCGTATTGCGCAATCGCTGGCGGCTGATCGGCAAGAGCATCGTCGGCGAAGTTCGCGGTGGTTGCAACGCCGTGGTGATTTTCGACAATTGCATGACATCAACAGACTATTGCTGGCGCGGTTTGCGGCGCAGACCGATGCGCTTGATGCGCAAGTGGCGGAAGCGGAATCGGTAAGGGAAAATTTGTTGGTTGCGGCCTGGCGCGAATACTTTTTGGCGATGCATCCGCGTGAATCGCTGGAATCGCTGATTCGTGCCATTCATTCAACCTGATCCCGCTGGTGCTCTGATTTAAATTCCAATGCCGCGGAATTCAGGCAGTAGCGCTTACCCGTGGGGGCCGGGCCGTCATCAAATACGTGGCCCAGATGGCTGCCGCAGCGCCGGCAGCGAATTTCCGTGCGAATCATGCCGTGGCTTTCATCCACAATGTTGCGGAGGTGATCGGCGTCATACGGTTCGTAAAAGCTCGGCCAGCCGGTACGGGAGTCAAATTTTGCACCGGACTTAAACAGCGGCAGTCCGCAAAGCCGACAAACATACACACCTGCCCCCTTATTGTGCAGCAGCCCGCCGCAAAATGGCGGCTCGGTTCCATGATCGAGCATGATATGCCGCTCTTCGGGTGTCAGCTTCTTCGCCAGCAGTTGAATCTGCTCATCACTCAGTGCCGTGACATCATGTCCGGAACGGGATCGACCCACCATACTTCCATCCTTTGAATTTAGGCATCGCGAAAAAATAACCTGAGCATTCTGGCTGGTACTTTTGGCCGCCGGCGGCGTTGCCCGCTCGTTACAGAATCCATGCGGATATGCGCCTCGCGAGCGCCTTGCCGGCGGTCAAAAT
>JAKBAC010000172.1 GCA_021809365.1 Planctomycetota bacterium
AAATGGAGAATTCTGTCATGGGCAAATTGTGCCAGCGATTGCTTTCCCGAAATTACATTGGGGTGGTGTTTTCGGCCATTTTTACTGTGGGCTTTTTCCCCGGTAAAGCAAGCACGGCCCAGGCGGCATCAGCGGCAATTCCTAATGCGACGATACATGTTAATGCGGCCAAGGGGGATTATCTCTTCACGTCAGCATCGCCGGCGTGGACATTCCGCGGTACGGTAGCCTCTCCGATGCGACAAATTCAGCATTCATCGGGACACGACAATCTTGGCGCATTTAACGAACTTAAATTCACATGGGGGCCGGCGGCCAATTCACGTACCGGCATCCTGAAGTGTTACATGACTAGGGGCATCTTGCTTGCCGGCATTACCGGCGGATCGCCACGCACGGTATTTCCCGATTTTACTTCCATTCCACCAAACCTGCGGGTGATTAGTTTTAAGAACGCCGTGTTTGCCGGCCCGGAATTTGGCGCGCAAGCGGATTCCATGCCATGGGTTCTGTTTAATCGCCACGCGGATACTGCCATTATTTCACCCGCCTCGGCATTTCTTATCGCACGCTTGGCCGGCAATGCGAAAACCCGTATCGGCACGGGCTTAAATCCGCATGTTTCCGCCGCCACCGCTGCGCGCACGCGGTGGACGATTCTCATGGTAGGCCGTGGCATCGAGCGCACGCTTAATTCCTGGGGACACGCTCTGGATAAGCTATACAATCATCCGCGCATCGGTAACGAGGGCAATGTGGTGCTGCGTAATTTTGGCTATTGGACAGATCATGGGGCCTTTTACTATTACAACTATGTACCAAAGCTTGGATATGCCCGGACATTGGAAGCGGTGGCACGTCAATTCAGCCGGCATAAGGTCCCCCTGGCATATATGGAACTGGACAGTTGGTGGTACCGCAAAAGTGATCGTTATGTCGATGGGACAATCCTCAAAGCCAAGGCTGGAAAATTTCCTCGGCGCTGGAAGAACTACGGTGGCACGTGGCAATACCGGGCCTCACACCAATTGTTTCCACAGGGGCTGGGCGCATTTCAAAAGAACCTCAGTGTGCCGCTGGTATGCCACGGCCGATGGATTGATCCGCACAGCCCGTACCATAAAAAGTACGCCATTTCAGGTATTGCTCCGATCGATCCGGCCTGGTGGAAATCCACAGCGGATTACTTCGCGAAAAGCGGTGTCATCGGCTATGAACAGGATTGGCTGAATTACATTTATCAATATTCACCCGCCATGCAAATATCACGCCATGTTGGCAACGCCTTTACCGGAAATATGGCTGGGGCACTGGCGCGGCACAATATGAGTTTAATATATTGCATGCCGCTTCCGCGGTTTTTTCTGCAAAGCGCGGTCACGCCGAATCTTTCGATGATTCGCTGTTCGAATGACTATTTTATTCAACAGCGATGGCGGCATTTTGTCTATACGTCCAGCCTGGCCCACGCGATGGGGCTGTGGCCATGGACGGATACACTGATGAGCCGCAACACCGGCGATATTCTTTTAGCCACGCTATCCGCCGGTCCGGTTGGCGTGGGCGATCAAATGGGCCATGAGTCCTGGAGCAATATCAGAAAAGTGATTCGCTCCGACGGTCGAATCGTAAAGCCGGATGCACCGCTGCTGCCAACGGATCAGACGATTATGGCGGAAGCTTCAGGAAAGCATCCTCCATTTGTCGCCGGCACCTATTCCGATCAGGGAATAAAAACAACGTATGTATTTATCTGGCGGCAAAAGGGGGATCATCCGTCGGTGCGCATCTTCCCGGCTGAACTGGGCTTGCCGGCCAATGGCCGTTACATCGTCTACAACTACTTCACCCACGCGGTGAGCCATCTTGATGCTGGGCACGCCCTGAAAATTAACCTGCATTCCAACCAATGGCAATATGATATTGTCGCACCACAGGACGCCGGCGGCATGGCAATATTTGGCGACTTGCGCCAATTCGTGCCAATGGGCCGCCAGAGAATTGCCAAGGCTGCTACACAAAACACCGGCATTAAACTCACCGTGATTGTTGCGAAAGGTGAAAAGTCAGTTGCCATCAGCGGATACAGTAAGCACGGCGTTTCAGCATCCATTCAAGGAGGATCTGTTTCCAGCATCGCTGGTACATCCACCACGAGAGTCTTTAATGTAGGATCTGTTTCCGCCAGTGCCGACGGCCGAACCGGATTATTTACGGTCACGGTGAGTCCAAGCGCCGACACACGGGAGCAAAACGAGTATCACAAAGAGGTTCGGAAAATTGTCGTGCAACTTTCCAGCCGTTGAGGATTTATTCAGGCACCACGCGCAGTAACTTGGTCTGAAAACGTCGCATGGTGAACTCGAAAGTGTTTCCATTGGCAGCCAAACACTTTCCGTTAAGCAGGTCGTAGATGGTGCTTCAGTGAGGCAGCGAGAGCGTGCGCTCTCCTGAAACGCCGTGACTGCTGATCATCATCAAACTTTAGTGTAGCCGCAGGGTTGGTCCTCACCTCGCGCCGGATGCCCCCACCTTCCAAGGCATAATAGCGCTAGCCTGACGCGGCAGCGTCACGGTTTGATGCGGAATGGCGTGCCGGAAAATGTACGCAGCCCATCCCGACACCTGCTGTGCCAGTCGTGACGATGGGAAAAGACTTCGTATCACTGAACCGTGTTCCGCATAGAACTCAACGCTGCCGCATGGAGGTAACAACCTGTGGGCCGCCCGGAGTGCCGATGGGAAAAGGCTTCCGATCATTGAGCCGCGTTCCGCATCGAACTCCACGCTGCCGCATGGAGCTAAAGAGGTCGGCCACCCGGCGTGGCGTTACAATTTCTCGGATAATACATGCGGAAAGCGTTTGGCCGTTTGTACAATTAACTCTCCGAACATGACATTGGCCATGGCGAACCAGGGACGGGTGAATTTTTCGGGATCATTTTTGTCAAATGATTCGTGCATAAACCCGGTGCCCGCGCTGCTGTGCTTGAGTTGTTTCAATGCCCACGCAACTTCCTGCGGCTGGCTTGCCGTCAGGCCGAACATAATCAGACTCATGGGCCACACATTTCCGTCCGCCGTGTGAATGCTGCCGATACCTTCAAACTTACCGCGATAGAAGTACGGATTTCCCGGTCCCCAGGCAAACGCCCGTGAAGCTGTATAAACTAGATCGTCCGCAGCGCACAAACCCAGAAATGGCAGAGAGATAATGCTGGGCCAATTGGCGTCATCCATAAATACTGCGTTCCCAAAGCCATCTACTTCATAGGCAAAAATCCGCCCAAAGTCCTCATGCGTTTTTATTCCGCAGGCTCCCACCGCCTGATGCAAGTCTTTGGCGAATTGCGTACAGGTGTTAATCCGCTGCGCATCGACTCCCAACGCCTGATACATCGCCGCCAGGCGTTGCAGGGAGACCGCAGCAAAAAGATTATCCGGAATATGCAGTGGGTAGACGACCGCATCATCCGAGGGCCGAAACATGGTGCATATAAGCCCTACCGGCCTGGCTGGGAACCCCACCCCGCCGCGCGGCAATGTATCGGTGCTGTTCCAGGCCGCCCGCTGGAAGCTATAAGGCCCCGGGCCATCCAGGCGTCGCTGCACTTGAAATGTTTGCACAATGTGGTCCATGGCTTTTCGCCAGGCGGCGTCAAACGGCGTGGTATCGCCGGTGGCCTGCCAGTATCCGTGCGAAAGGTGGATTACCGCACACAGCGAATCAATTTCCCATTTGTGCTCCCACACCCCCGGTGCCATGTGCGTATGATCGCTGCGCCACGGTGAAAAATCTGAACCGGATTTAACAAATGCTTCGGCATACGGCGAAATCAGCACGCAACGCGCCATGCGGCCAATTACTCCCTGAATCATGTGGCGCAAATGCGCATCGTGCCGGACCAGAGACAGATATGGCCACATCTGATACATGGTATCGCGCAACCACATGGCCGAAATATCGCCGGTAATCACAAAAGTGTCCGGCTTTCCGCCGGCCATACTGAATTCCACCGTCGTATCCAACGGATTAGGAAAGCAATTCTGGAACATCCACACTAATTCCGGATCGGCGATTTGCGCGGATAGTTCATGAATCTTCTTTTCCACCGCAGCCGATACAAACCGCCGCTGCCCCACGGGCGGCCGGTGCGATGGCCGGGCCGGTGCGGACCGCACCATGGATGTGGCGGTGTACAGACCGGTAGCTGCAACCGCCGCGGAAGTTATAAAGTCACGTCGCTTCATCGATACACTCCTAATGGGTCAGGGCATGGACTAAAGAAAAATAGCTGCTGCCAATACAGGCCTGATTTATAAGCTTAATCGTATGCCCCGCTTTCGCCGGCGTATTCCACGTCCCCGCGTAAAATCCGCCGGGCACACGGCAATGATCATGGGCATAAATCAAAGCACGCCGGGCCAGAACCAGGAATTTGTTGTCACCGCTGATCTTATATAATTGGATGTAGCCATCTATTAATACCCATGCAAACACTCCCGGCCCGCGGATTGAGCCGTTGGTAGTACTGAGCCATCGCAATTGCGATGCCCGGGCCAGCCGCGTGGCTCTTCGCCAATACTTTTTCTGATGGGTAATACGGTAGAACAGACAATTCGCGATGAGCATGGTGCCGGTGTTGTACGTCCATTTCGTTCGGACAATTGTGCCGTTCATGGCGATGTTATCAAAATACAGATAATCTCGGTAATCCAATAAATGTTTGTTGACCCACACATAAATTGTTCGGGCCGTGTGCAGGTAGGCGTGCTGGCCGGTGATGGAATAAAGCTTTAGAGCATCAATAATCGCCGGGCCGTTGGAGCAGGTGTTTTTGGTTTTTTTCACCTGTTCATGCCAGAATATCCCGCCGCCCAACGCGGAAGATTCCCCGCTTAAAATAAACTGAAAATCACGCCGGGCGAGGACCAGATATTGGCTGCTGCCGGTGGCAGCATAGGCCCGCAAAAATCCCCATGTCATCCAGCCATTGTCATCATAATATCGATCCAGCGGCACTTTCCCTGGCAGTACGTCAAAACCGCCAACGCCATCGGCTACCCGCCAGTAAGGCCCCAGTGTACCGACAAATGTGTGCAGCACTTGCGCACTTACCGCATGACACTTCACCCCCTCGGCGAGCATTAATAGCACCATCGACTGCGACCAGGCGAACGCCGGCTGCCCGCCGGGCCTATACTGATCCCCATGCCCCGCACGCACGGCGGTCTCGGCCAAGAGTTTTTGTTTGGGCAGGTAAAAAACCGCCAAGGTATTTCGCACGACACTTCGCCCCCAGGATCGCACGAGCGCCGGCCCGGGTGCTCCTGCCACCCGGTGATCTGCGGCGGCAACCACCAGAGCGCTGGTCGCCACGCTTGCCAGCAGTATGCCCGTCGCTACGCAAACCGCGAGCCGTTTGCCCGCCATCGGGATTGCCTGCGGCCTATCGCTAATTACAGGTTTTAAGGGTTGGTTCATTTCTGACACATACAATATATTAAAGTCATTTCGCCGCAAGCATTATTTTAATGGATTGTTACACTTTACCAGCGGTTCTGTCTAACGGCTCAACGCCCCGGCAAACATTTTTAACCCTGCATTTCCTTTCATCGCCGCGCTCTTGACGATTGAGCCATGAAATCCAGGGCAAGTATACCAAATCTCGCGCATTCAGGTGCGGAAGTTTTACCAGTTACCGCCAGCGGCCGCGTCATGGCTGGGAGCGGAATGTAGTCACGAAAAATATCCCCGTTTCGCTGCGGCACGTTGGGCGCCAATTGCGACGACATGCCGCCAACCCCTTTAGATTAATCAGAGGCGACTCCGAGCCGATTACGGTTCCTGTGCCAGCGATGTGTTGGTGGTATCCACACGAAAAAGCCAGGTCGTCACGCCGCCTAAAACGGAGCCGGCCGCCAGCACCAGCAGCAGTTTCGGCGTACCGATGGCCTGGCCTAATACCGGAAGAAAAAAGGTGCTCGCCACGGCTCCGAGGCGGGAAAACGCGGTGGCAAAGCCGTGGCCCGCGGCGCGCACGTCAGTGGGGTACACTTCGGCGGCCAGAACGTAGGTTGTATTGCCGGGGCCGAAAGCGTTAAATGCCTGCGAGAGCATCATCCCCAGAAAAACCATCGCCAATGCCAGCGTGCTGTAATGCAGAACCCATTGCGATTGGCCATGTTCCACTACGTGATGCAGTGGAACATTCAGGGCCGTGACACCCACGAGCACCAGCGCACCAGCACTGCCGACAAAACCAATAATCTGCGGCCAGATGCGACCGATGCGGTCTACAGTTAGGGCCAAAGGCACATAACCTGCCAAAAATGTGACCGAGAGCATCGCGGACCCCAGTATCTGTTGGTGGGCCGTCTTAAAGCCCAGATGGCCGAGAATCAGCGGTGTGTAAATAGTCAGGTAGTAACCCACCAAGTCCATGATAAACCATGGAATGCACACCAGCAGCGTGGCGCGAATATAGCGCTTTTGAAATAGCACACGCCAGGGCGTTCTGGGCGCAATGGCTTTCTTTTGTTCCGTTGCCAGGATCGCGGTCAGTTCCTCCGGGGTAATCGAGGGATCCACGCGCGCTAAAACCGCGGCTGCTTTCTCCGGCTGCCCATGCCGCAGGTACCATCTTGGCGACTCGGGCAAATTCCGTCGCAGCCAGATGACAAATAACGCGGGTACCGCACCAATCAGCAGCATCAGCCGCCATGCGATCGGCCCCCATGACAGCAGACTGTACGCCGTCAATCCTGCGGTAATGGCCCCAGCCGTCCACA
>JAKBAC010000025.1 GCA_021809365.1 Planctomycetota bacterium
AATAGAAGACGACGACATTGCTCTCAAACAAAATTCCGCCATTGACGATCAACCACGATTGAATATCCGGTGCAGCCGCATCATTTTTGGATCGGGTCAGTTGCTGATCCAGGACAATCGAGCCATTATCCAATCGTCCCTGGCGATCCCGTTGGTCGATCAGATACAGGTGCATGACATGCGCGGATGTCTCGATAGGCCCGCTGGCCATGGCGGCGATATCCGGCTCGCCTATTTCCGCGGCGGTCAACGGCGGACGCGTCTGGCTGACAAATTCCGCCTTCCAGGCGATCTTGCCGGTGCGGGTGAAAATGGCCATGAGGTCTTGCGGCGTGAGCATCACCAGTGTATTGCCGTTCAGGGCTGTCCGCATCCAGGTATCTCCGTTGGCGGAAAGACCGGCCGTCAGCGCCGGTTGGTTCCATCGCATGTTACCGCTTGAGAAATCCAGACAAGCCATACCGGTTGCCGTGGGGGTGATCAGTCCATCCACACTGAGGCTGGCGGCGGTTGGGAAGGGATCATGCAATCCTGTCCGAATCCATACTGGCGCGGACATGCTGATGGCAGGGTCATACATGGCGGCACCGTGTTGGCCGCACAGAAAAATACGTCCGGCGGGATCGGTCTTGATCCAGAAAAAGCGGGCTTGCGCATTGAGGGGCAGCACGCCGACGATCTGACCGGTCCGCCGACTGATAAGTACCGCACGATCCATGGGCAGGTGCGTCACAACGGTGATATAGCGGGGCGTCTGCTTGATTAAGTAAACAGGCTGATGATGCCAGGGGATAACGGGGTGTGCCCATCGGGGCCGGCCAGTGGCGGGATTATACAGCATCAGATCTCCCCGGCGGGCCACCACGAGGCCGCCCCGCACCAGTTTGATCAGGCTGTACGTGATGGTGGTGCCGAGCGTATGGTTGATGAAAGTTTTACGCCACTGCGCGGTGATCTTCGGCGATACAACATGGGCGAGAAGTGTGCCATTTTGAATGATCATTCCGTTACCCATTACAATGACATTCCCCCTCTGTATGGGCGGTGCGGTAACGGATGCGGGGGATTTGGTTTTCTCCGGGTGGACTTTGAATTTCCACGCCAATTTGCCTGTGCGTGTATGCAGTGCCAGTACATGATTGCTGGTGGCCAGGATGGCCAGAGTCTTCCAATATCCGACCAGCATGGCGCGGCTTGTGTTCATTATCCGATAATGCCAGAGAGGTTTAATACTGGTGATGGGGTGGGCTGAGATCAGATAGTCGTTTTGGGATGCCTTTCCAACGAGAAAAAGATCATACCGGTTATAGCGTGGGCTGTGTTCCAGCGGTTCAAGCAGATCTCCGGTGATGGCGGCGGAAACAATAAGGCGGCTTTCAGGTTTGGCGCGCAGTTGTGCGCGCTGATGCAAGCTGCCGGTTGGCGCGGTCTTCTGGATATAGGCGGCGTAGCGGCCAAACGTCCATGTTGTGCCGGCGGTCCATTGGTAATCAGCGAATCGTGCCGCCCCGCGTCGGGCCAGGACGAGGGCCTGGTTTCGATGGCGCAAATGCACGAGCACGGAACAGCGATGGGCCAGTTGCCACGCCTGCTCGGATGGTGTCGCGTTGCGGCCACTGTGGGCCCACAAGAGCATGTCATACGCCTTGGCCCAATGTCGCGTTTTGGAAAAGTGCAGGGCCAGCCTGCGGGCCGCGTTCAATGCGGCCTGGCTGTTGGGATACTCCAAAATAATCCGCTCAAGCGGGGCGGTAAGGTCAGTCTGGATGGCGTTGGTGAGCAATTGCCGGGCCTGTGTTTCCCAGGGGGCGTAGGCTTGCAAGCCGAATTTTCCAATAACGTGGGTTTGAATCATTTCGCGTGCGGCCATCGCGGATGCCAGCGTGACGCCCTGATAGGTTACCGGAGCGGATCGCAGATCGGGCCGGGCAAGAATCTCTTCAAGCAGTGTTATCGCCTTGGCGGCATGTGATTGATGAATATAACAGTTGGCCATGGTCATGCGCCACCGCACCTGTTGGGCGGGGGTGCGGGCAATAATGCCGGCCTTTTGAAGATAGAACAAGGCCTTGGAATTTCCCGGTGTATGCTTCATCGCCGCATCCGCGAAGCTCATGCACACTTCAAATATCCGATCGGTTGCGGTGGTGGAAGTTGGCATCCGGCTGTTGGCCAGAGCGACGGCCCGGGTCAGCATGTTCCGCGCGAGTTTGTCATGGCCGGAACGAAACGCCACTTCGGACAATGTCAGATAGGTATCAGGTCGGTTCGGATGAGCCTTGATCTGGCCGTTGAGATAAGCCAGCGCATCGGCCCAGCGGGCGTACCCGGCGGTGAGATGATCATTGACGACGATCACTTCATGCGCGGTAACCAGTAAATTTCCGGATGGCTCGGAAATTCCGGCCGGCCATCGGGCCAGGGTGTTGGTGTGACCATCGGCGGTATGCACGAGAAGCAGACCGGTATTCAGCGGCAGATAAACGTCATGTTGGGTAAGAAAGGGCCGGCCGGTGAGTTGACCGAACGTTCGGATGGTGGCACTGAACCAACTGGGCTTGCCGGTTTTAATGTTCACCGCCCAGAGTCGATTTCCCAGCAGAAGGATATTGCCATGGATCACGCCCAAAAGCATGTCCGCATGATGCAGCGAAGGTCCGGATAGTGACAAAAGTTTCGCACCCGTCCGACGATTGTAGATGTGAAGCGTTGCCGCATCTTGCAGGCCGTTGTCCATGGTGATCACGCGCGATCCCGCCACCACGGGTGAATTGATTTGCCAGGGAAGCGTCCGTCGAGCGATGCCGTACTGCATGCCCGTCATTGCGGTGTAGGCCATTTTATTCAGGCGCAGCCATGCCACTTGTCCGGAATCGATATCAACGGCCATATCCGCGCCCAGGCCGGTGGAGATGTAGAGTGTTCTGTCCGCCATGGCCGGGATCATACTGACGGAATTAAACGGCGAGATGCCATAGGCCGGGCCGGCGATGGTGCATAAATAGCGGGTCCATTGCACTTGCCCGGTGGAAGCGCGCAGGCGTACGAGATTTAATTCGTTCATACCGGTACCCGGCTGGGTTGCCATCACCAGCAGAAATACCGCACGACGGCCCGCGAGGGGAATGCACGTCGGCCAGATACTGCGGCCAAATTTACCCGGCAGAAGATTCTGACACGCCACTTTCCATTGTAGTTGGCCGGAGCGCTGATCCAGGCAGACAATTTCAGATTCACCGGAAGCCATGCCATACGGCCCGATGAATCCGATCTGTCCGTTGAATTGGCGGATGTTCGCCATGGGACGGGTGACGATGGTATACACGCGATTGTTGGCCAGTGTGCAGGAATAATGATCCAAGTGGCTGATCAACGTGGAGGCGCTTCCCGTTGTACTGCCGGGAGGCAGGGGGTCGCGCGGATATTTCCACAGCGTATAACCGGAGTTAATATCGACCGCCTTGATCTGATCCAGCAGATTCAAATAAAGAATGCCGTTCCGACAGGTCGGAAATGAGAATTGCACATCGCCGGACAGTTTGCCGGTGACGGGATCCATCGTCAGGCCGAACGCGGGCAGGAATTGCCGCATCGTGTTCTGATATTGCATGAAGGCCGGTCCGCTGTTATGTCTGGCCGCAAAGGTGTGCAGCGGCTTGGTCCATAAGATCGCGGCGGGCAAGGTGCCACGGATGGCCACTGCATTGCGCTGAAAAGTTCCCTGAAATGTTGCCCATGTTCCGGAATGCACGATGTGGTGAAAGGGGCTGGGCGTCTGCAGTGCCTGGCGGGCGTCGGCCAGAAGAGAACCCATCTTGCCCGCGATGACGCCCGTTGCGCGCGGCGCGGATGTGGAGAGTTGCTGGAGCAATTTACGGGCCTGGTCCCGCTGGCCGGCGAGCCATGCCGCGATTGCGGCATTGTGCAACAGCAGCGGGCGCTGCGCGATCAACGCGGGATGCGTCAACAGTTGTCGCCAGATGGCCGCCGCCCGGGCGAATCCGCCGCGCTCAAATTCCCGTTCCGCCACATATTGGAGGCCGTCCGCGGCGGCGGAGGTGGCAAAATAGCGGCGGCATACTGAAGTAATGTGAGATAGCGAATGGGTCTGGCGGGCCTGTTGGATGGCCTGTTGGGCCTGTAATCCATAAATCTGATCATACAGGCCATGTTGCACCGCGTTCATTGATAACAGGCGCGACCAGACATATTTTCGCACCGACATATATGTGCCGTTGGTTTGCCTGATAACATTGGCACTATATTTTTCGGCAATGTGCTGGAAGGTGCGTATGGCTTGCGTGAGATGTCCGCTGGTCATCAGCCGATCAGCGGTGCGCAGCATATTGCGCGCGCCGAAAGAATCATTGACCTGGATGTGGGATAATCCGCCGGAGGGCGTATTGGCGTGGGGCGGCACGGGGACGAGTCTCATTTGCAGTGATCGGGCAGCCGGCGGCGGAAGGGCGGCCTGGGCGCGCCACTGAATCAGGATCGCAGCGGCGATGATGAACATCGCCGCTGGTAGGATCGGATGGAATTTCCACATTTTGCCGATGCGTTTCATACGCCAGTAACTCCATGCAAGATTGGAAACTCCAAAGTGCGCCAGTGGTCTTATTTTTTGGCGGGAAAATATTTTCCCCAGATCGCGTCCAGCCGCGTCCGGACTTCCGGCTTGATTTTCGTCTTATCGGTAAAAATTGCCAATTCCAGCGCGCGGTGCGATGGAAAATCCTCATGGCGTGCGGCCCAAATCCGTTCCAGCGCGACCCGGATCAGGTGCAGCGCGTTTTCCGAGGTCAGTTGGAGGTGGCCGAGGATTTCGCGCATCAGTTCCATGGGTGCCTGCCCCTGCGGATGCGGTTTCCATACATCATAATCCGTCACCAGCGCGATGGACGCATAGCTGATTTCCGCTTCCCGCGCCAACTTGGCCTCCGGCAAAAGGGTCATGCCGATTAAATCGCCGCCCCAACTGCGATGCAGCCGCGATTCCGCCCGTGTGGAAAACGCCGGTCCCTCCATACATATATATGTCCCGCGTGGATGCACGGTAACACCCGGGGGCAGATCGGCGCGACTTTCGTAAACAATATGCCGCAGCTTTTCACAGATTGGTTCGGCAAAATCAATATGGGCGGCGACCTGGTCGAAAAATGTTCCGGCACGATGAAGGGTACGATCCACCGCCTGATCCACCAGCACAAGTTCGCGGGGATGCACATTTTCATTCAGGCTGCCGACCGCACCGGATGCCAGGATCCAGCGGCATCCCAGCATTTTGAGGGCGTAGATGTTGGCGCGATAGGGCACCTGGGATGGATTCAAAATATGCCCGGCACCGTGCCGCGCCAGAATGGCCACGGGTATGCCCTTCCATTGAGCCAAAATCGGAGCGGAGGCCGGCGGGCCAAATGGTGTATCAATATCCACCGCATGACCATCGCCGGGCATCAGCAAATGCTGCCCCAGGCCCGACCCACCGATGATGCCGATGCGATCTGTTGTATCCATGACGCCCAATTCCCGCGAAAGCTGAAAGGCACCCGTGGCCACGGCACACGCCGCAGGTAATCCGTTGCTGGAAGTATACCATAGCCCAGCGGGAACATTACCTCTACGAAACAAAGATACAACCGAATGAACCACAAGGTAAGGGATGGAATTCTCGCCGGCCCCTGCGGTAAGACCACCGATTGCGCGGATAAAGTGGATGACGCGGATCAATGGACAACTGTGCCAGAAGCTGCTTCCCAAGAATCTTTGCGCGCTGCAAAGAATTTACCGAGTTGTGGCAAAGGGGCCGGCACCGGTAGCAATTGCCGCAGCCCGTTTAGGCCCACGGGTTCCTGGGCCAGCCAGGGAATCACGGCCACGCGTTCGGTTCGTTTGGCAACCATGGCCAGTTTATCAACTTCCGCATTGGCGCGGGCGACCAATAATGTGTCTCTGGGCCGGGCCGCCAGCAGACTGCTGTTAATGACCCATGCGAAAGGGGTAATACCGGCGCGATGCAGATCTTCCTGCAATTCACTGGCTTCAAGAATGGGAGTTGTTTCGGGCAATGCCACCAGAATCGTGCGGGTGTATTGGGGATTCTGCAATTTCATCAGAGCGGTGTTGACCTGCATCTGTGCCTTCCCTGTTAAATTGCGCATCACATCCCTGTGATATGATCCGGTGGCATCCAGCAGCAATAGAGAATGTCCCGTCGGAGCGGTATCAATAATCACGAATTTACCCTCCGCTTCATCAAGCCGTTGGGAAAATGCGTGGAACACCGCAACCTCTTCCGTGCATGGTGATCGCAAATCTTCCTCCAGTAACGCTTTCCCCTGGGCGTCAAGGTCTTTGCCGCGCAAAGCCATGACCATTTCGCGATATTGGGAGGTTTCCTTTTCCGGATCAATCCGGCTAAGAGTTAACTTCCCGCCTGAGTCATTTACCGTCTGTTCAATATGCGCGGCCGGATCGGTCGTGGTCAGATGAACCGAATGGCCCCGATCCGCCAGTGTCACGGCAATTGCCGCGGCAACGGTGGTTTTACCCACACCGCCTTTGCCCAAAACCAATACCGCTCCATGGCCGGCTGCTTCGATTTGATCCACCAGTGTTGTCAGATTGCCGTACTCCGGCATTTCAACCAACATGCCTCCGGACGCCGCCGGCGCGGAATAGTTCAGCCCCGCAATCGCCCGCAACGCGGCTACGCCCACGAGATTGAAAGATCGCAGCGGAACCTCGGCCTGTGGCAACTTGCTGAGGTGTTGTGGCATCTTGGACAGCGCCTCGCGGCACCGCTGATCCATCGCCACCGCGAGAGGATCAAGTATGTCCGTGGCGTGAAATACACCGTTGACGACCAAACGCTGGTTCGTCATGCCCAGTGATGCCAGATCGCCACTGGTGCGGTCCGCTTCCGCCAGAGCCAGACGATCGGGCCGACTGACCAGTATCAGTGTCGTGTGGGCGGAGTCATGCAACGCGGCAACCGCCTCGGCGTATTGTCGTCGCTGCGATTGCAATGCCGAAACCGGGCCCATGCACGAAGCTCCATGTTTATTGCCATCAAAGAAATCCGTCCAGGCCGAAGGTAAACTCAAAAGTCGCAAGGTATGACCGGTGGGGGCGGTATCGAATAGGATATGATCGAAATTCGTGGCGGTGGCCGGATCGGTCAACAGCCCCGTGAATTGATCAAAAGCCGCAATTTCTGTGGTGCATGAACCGGAAAGTTCTTCGATCATGCTTTTAATGGCCTCTTCCGGCAGCACACCGCGCATGGGCGCAATGGCGCGCTGACGGTACGCTTCCGCGGCGGCCTGCGGACGGATATTAATGGCCGAAAGTCGGGCTACAGCGGCAATTGCGGTGGGCGAGGTCTCACCAATTTCGGTCTGAAAGACATGTTGCACATTGGAGGCCGGATCGGTACTGATCAGCAGCACCCGCCGGCCGCGATCCGCTAAAGCCACCGCGGTAGCGCATGCCAGCGACGTTTTTCCAACGCCGCCTTTCCCGGTAAAAAACATATAACGCGTGGGTCTTGGAATCCATGGAAGTGACATAAAACACCTCATCCATTCGGCTGCGTATCTGTAGCAGTGTGCATCAGTTGCCACAACACGATGTTTTCTTCCTGGCCGTAGTTCCAATATTGACCGGCGGCGTGCTGGCGCAGCAACTGGATGGTACTTCCGATTGCCTGTCGCCGAGCCGGCCTTGCGTCAGTTTATTCAGATGTTCCGCCGCTTGGTCTTTTACCTGCTGGGCAATATGAACCACCGAGGCCATATCGTCCGCCGACACGCCGAGCTTGCGCAATGCCGCATGATGAAATTCAAAACACCATTCGCAATTGGCCGCAACCGCCGCAGCCAATGCCGCAAGCTCCCGCATTGGTGCCGTCAGGCCGCCGCCGGTCGCGGGTTCAGATGGTGCCGTCAAGCCCGCCATGGCTGCTAATTCAACACGGGATGGATAATGGGCTTGGCTTACCAACGTACCATTGGCCAGAATTGCGGGCAGTGCCGCTGTTCCGGCTTTCGTAAGCAGTTCGCGTATCACCGGCTGGTTTGCGAACTGCGTTGGCTGGTGTGCAAGATTATATCGTCGAACGTCCACACCCTGACTTTTGAGCCAGTCCAGGTCCGCCGAAAAATGCACCAGCTTGGGATCCACCTCCGGGCCGCAAACGCCGGTGGAACAGCACATCGCTGGATCAAAGACTTCAACAATCATTGCCATAAAGATTCTCCTTGGCTTAACCGTCGCATCGGTACCAACGGCACCGGGCACAACACACCGTGTCCAGCGCCTGACGTCATACATCGTTCAACTATATACGCCTAAACATATTTAGTCAAGCGGGGCGGCGCGACGGGGGCTGGGCAGGCGTGGCAATAGATCCGGGCGTGGTGCCGGGACGCCCCATCCCCTCGCGCGATCTGAAATTTGAAATCTCAAAGCTCAAATTCCCCGCCCCATCCCCCTTTTAGCCGCGTGTGCTTGCACCGCGCGTAGTGCGCGGCAGTCGTCGGTGTTGAGATAGTAGACCGCAGGTGAGTCTGCTAGTTGTTCGTTGCTCGTTAAGCGTAGCGCCCTGTTGTTCGTTGTTCTCACGCCTGCTCTAATCGGGCCGCGGCCCGATTCGCTCTACTGTTCAACTCTCTACTGATCTCCGCTCTGCGGCGACAGCCGCCGCCGCGTTAACGAAAAAAAGGGGCCACGCCGGATATCGGCGTGGCCCCTGGCCCGTGCAGCTTGCTCCCCGTAAATACAGATCAGGCCGAAGCGCCAAGAGGCGCTTTGAGCGATTCGCGCGTCAGTACGGGTTGCGCCGGTACCCAATCGGATTCGCGCCCGGCTTCTTCCAATGGTTTGCCGGCGGGTTCCTTCACGAAAAGCGCTGTCGCAATTACACCCAATACCGCCAAGCCGGCGGAAAGCAAGAGTGAACCGCGGAAACCCAGTGTGGCACCGATCACGGGAAACAGGAATACGCCGAGGAAGGCTCCGAATTTGCCAAGCCCGGCGGAAATGCCGTGACCGGTCGTGCGGAGGTTCACCGGATACAGCTCGGCGGCGAGAATGAACGTGGTCACGTTCGGGCCGAATTCGGTAAAGAAATAACTTATACCGAATATGATAATAAACGGCACGACCATTGTGCTTAACTGCGGCACCAGACCAATGAGGCCAAAGGTGACCGCCATCATTGCAAACCCGATAATCTGGATGAATTTACGCCCCAGCCTATCGCAGGTCATGAACGCCGCGACATATCCCGCAACGGCGAAGAGGCCGAATATCAGCACGTTCCAGGCTGTGCTGGTGAGAATGGTGGAATGTGGAGCGACCTGATTGATAATCTGCGGCATGCACACGGTATTGCCGTAATAGACATAATCCAGAAGGAACCAGCAGCCTGCCGTGCCGATGAGGGTCGGAATATATTTGGACAATGGCTCATTAACAACATTGTCACGGCCCGCGGCGGCCGTTGCAACGCCTTCGGAATATGCCGCCAATCCCGCGGCCGCCTCTTTGCCCTGCCCCTTGGCGCGGGCCAGCCAGCGTGGAGATTCGGGCATTGTGCGGCGCAGCAGAATCACGGCGGCAGCAGGGATTGCGCCAATACCCAAAAGGATGCGCCAGGTTAATTCATGATTGACACCCGCCGCCAGCATGGTCAGTGCAATCACCGGGCCGGCTAAAAAGCCCAAGGCCTGATTGGCAAATACCATGCCGACCATCTTGCCGCGATCTTTGCTGTTGGCATATTCACTCATAATTACGGCGGAAAGTGGATAATCACCACCAATGCCAAAGCCCATGACCGTGCGCCAGATCAACATGGCGATAGGTCCGCCGGCAAAGGCGCTGCCAAGAGCGCCGATAGCCATCAGGGCGGCTTCAATTCCATAAATCTTTTTGCGGCCAAATTTATCGGCGATGGTTCCAAAGAACAGCGCACCGAGAAAGGTTGCGAGCAGAGAAATGGAACCAATCAGTCCGATCAGAAACGCGAATTCGATTTTCTGGTGGGCTGTGGGATGATCTCCGTACATTTTGGCCATCCAGGGTCCGGCAAACAAGGCGATCGCGGTTCCGATAACCGCCAGATCATAGGCCGAGGTGAAAAATCCCATGCCCGCAGTAATAATGGCCCGTAAATGGAAGCCGCTGAATTTTACGTCATTCATCGCCTCCGCCACCTCTTGAGCGTGAAGTTCGTTGTTTACCGCCATGATGTCGTCTCCATGTATTTCTCGTCGGGTTGTGCCTCCACCCGACGCAGGTTTCAGCCAGCCAGACAATCCAGACCGGAGATTTATACGATAGGCACTTTAGTATTGCGCTAAAGTTGTGTGAAGATTTGATGAATGTTGTTCTACGTGCCGAAAAGGCGACGATGTTCCGGAATATTGGGGCGATGGATTGGCCGCGCATTTTGGCTGCGGCGTGTCAGCAGTCAATGAAAATCCCGCGAAGCGCTTTGCAGGTCGTCGTTGGCGCGGGTGATGTTCCGCAAATTTTCCGCCCGCCGGACAATGACGTGGACGACGCCTTCCTGCCGCTGCAATTGGCCCCATACCACCAGTGCGGTACTGTGGCGCAGGTCCATGCGATAGCGCTCGTAGATCCGGGGTTTGACAATCAGATTCACTGTGCCGGTTTCATCTTCCAGGGTGATAAATAAAATGCCGGATGCCGTGCCGGGCCTCTGCCGCACCAGCACAAGCCCCGCCACGGCCAATCGTGTTGCATCCGGATGGCGTACCGCATCAGTCAATTCACAGGCTGCCACGATACCGCGTTGATTCAGAATAGACCGCACAAATGACATCGGATGGGCTTTGAGCGACAACCCCACGCTCTGATAATCGCTGATCACCTTGTGTGATTCCGCAATGATCGGCAGACCGGCCGGCGGTTCCACCGGAGTTAATTCATCCAGCAGGGGTAACGCTTCTGATTGTAATCGCCGAATGTGCCACAATGCCTGTTGCCGATCCAGGCCCAAGGAACCAAACGCATCCGCCCGCGCCAGAGATTTCAGATCGGATAGCGAACAGCGGCTCAAGCGGCGTAATGTGGAAATGGATTGCACCGGGCCATGGCGCGCGATGGCATCGCATATTAAATCCGCCCCGCTCGGATGCAGTCCCCGCACCATGCGCAATCCCAACCGCAGCGCCGGCCCACCAGCATCAAGCCGGTGGCTCGCCGGGAATATACTGTTCGCCGCCGGTTCCAGCGCGCAATCCCATTGTGATCGGTTGACATCCACCGGCAGCACACTGACACCGTGATTCCGCACATCGGAAATAATCTGCGCGGGCTGATAAAATCCCATGGGTTGACTGTTTAACAATGCCGCCGCGAATGCCGCCGGATGAAAGCATTTGAGCCACGCTGATACATATACCAGCAGCGCGAACGATGCGGCGTGCGACTCGGGGAAACCGTATTCACCAAACCCTTTCATTTGTTCAAAACATCGCTGCGCAAATTCCCGCGTATAACCGTTGGCCAGCATACCGGCGATAATTTTCTCGCCGAACGCGGCCAGTTGATTGCCCTTGCGCTTCCACGCCGCCATGCTGCGCCGCAACGCATCGGCCTGCCCCGGCGAAAAGCCCGCCGCGACCATCGCCAGCCGCATCACCTGCTCCTGAAACAGCGGCACGCCCAGTGTGCGTTCCAGCACGCCCCGCACCGCCGCGGATGGAAAGTCCACCGATTCCTGTCCACAGCGTCGACGCAAATAAGGATGCACCATACCGCCTTGAATCGGGCCGGGCCGCACCAGCGCCACTTCAATGACCAGATCGTAATAGCAGCGCGGCTTGAGCCGGGGCAGCATGGCCATCTGCGCACGGGATTCCACCTGAAATACCCCGATGGAATCCGCCCGGCAGAGCATGTCGTAAACCGCCGGGTCTTCCGCCGGCACGGCGGCGAACGTGGTGGTGGCCGCCGATGGATTGGTTTGTCGGTTCCAGTTATTGACCAGATCAATGGCTTTGCGAATGGCGGTCATCATTCCCAGCGCCAGAATATCAATTTTCAAAATTCCCATGGCATCCAGGTCATCTTTATCCCATTGAATGACCGAGCGGCCCGGCATGGATGTGTTTTCGATGGGAACCAATTCACACAGCGCCTGCTCTGTAATGACGAAGCCTCCGACATGCTGCGATAAATGGCGGGGAAAGCCGATTAATTCCCCCGCCAGTTCCAGCACCTGCGCGATGGTTGAATCCGATGGACTAAGCCCCAATTCACGCAGTTGCTTTTCCCGGATCATTCCCTTTTCCCACCAGTCGCCGCTTTTGGCCAGCTTATCAGCGCAATCCAGGGACAACCCCATGGCCTTGCTGACGTCTCTGATCGCACTTTTACGGCGATATGAAATGATCTCCGCCGTAATCGCCGCGCGATCCCGGCCAAAACGTCGATAGATATATTGAATGACTTCCTCCCGGCGTTCATGTTCAAAATCAATATCAATATCCGGCGGCTCACCGCGCTCTTTGCTGATAAACCGCTCCATCAGCAGATCAATGCGCTGCGGATCCACCGCCGTGATGCCCAGACAAAAACAAACCGCCGAGTTAGCCGCCGCTCCACGTCCCTGACATAAAATATGTCGTGCCACCGCGAATCGTACAATGTCATATACGGTAAGAAAATAGGCGGGATAATTTAATTCTTCAATCAGGGCGAATTCATGTTCCAGCCGATGTTGCAGAAATTCCGGAATGCCATCCGGATAGCGTTGCGCGGCACCCTGCCTGGTCAGGTGAATCAGATATTGCATGGGGGTTTGGCCAGGAGGGCATATTTCATGCGGGTACTGATAAGCCAGATGATCCATGGAAAAGGTTTCAGTTCGCTCCGCGATCTGAAGAGACCGTTGAACAGCCCGCGGGTAATCCCGGAATAATCGGCGCATTTCCGCCGGGGATTTCAGGTGTCGTTCGGCATGGGCGATGCGATGAAGGCCCAGTTCATGAATGGTGCGGCCTGTACGGATACACGCCAGCACATCCTGCAGCCGCTGGCGTTGCGGGGTGTGATACAGCACATCATTGACCGCCACCAGGGGAATATCCGTACGCGTGGACAGGTCGGAGAGTTGCATCAGACCATGCGCATCGTCGCGGCCATAACGCCGGGTCACCGCCAGTGAAAGCCGATCCTCATCAAATACTTCTTTCAATCGCCTCAACATGTGAATAAACGCATCATCGGGCCGGTTGGGTGGTAACGCCACCGCCAGAAGCCCGGTCTGATGAGCGAGTAAATTATCCAATGTGATGCGATAGCATCCTTTGGCGGCTTGTCTACGCCCCAGTGTAATGAGTCGGCATAATCCGCCATAAGAAGCAACATCCGTGGGATACAACAGCAGACCGCATGTCACCGCCGATGTGGATGGCGCATTGGGTGTATCCATGCGGATATAGGTTCCAACAATCAGTTGTACGCCGGCCTGTTTGGCCGCGATATGCGCCCGCACCATGCCGGCCATCGTGGCTTCATCGGTTAATGCAATGGCATGATATTCCAATTCGGCGGCCCGCTGGATCAGTTCCTCCGGATGGCTGGCCCCGTGCAGAAATGTGAAGTTGCTGGTGGTTTGCAGTTCCGCATATCCCGCCGCGGCATCGGATAACCGCCGATGTGTCACCGTTGGCTTGTAACGTTTTTCGGGTTGCTCCGGCATGACAATTCCAGTCTCAAGTCCATGATCTCTTGGCGCAAATTGGAAAATCTCAATTGTTCACATTCATAATCCGCAATTTGAAATCTCAGATGTCCCAATCGCGGATTGATCATGTTGCTATACCCATAATCCGTGGAGCCACCAGTGTTCGGTTTTCAGCTCATGAAATATCCACAGCCATTGGCCGGTCTGATCCAGCACGGCAAAGTAGTCCCGTGTGGCGGTGGGAATGCCCGTCCACCAGGCCGTGGTTAAGCGTTCCGGTCCGATCACGCGCCGGCAGGCATAAAATCGGCCATGCCATTGGATATGCTCTGGAATTTCATCGGTGGCACTGGTTATTACCTGCACCGGTTGGGGTGGGTTCAACAGCAAGGAGGGGCGTTGAGTGATGACAAATCCATCCAACGGGGTCATCCTCCCACCGCCATCTTCTTCCAGTATATTCATACAGATGGATTGCTCGGGAAGATGTGAACATCCTCCCGTGGCTGTGCGAATGCGCAGGGCCGGCAGACGTGTCCGCAAAATATCCAGCACGGGTGCCAGAGGGGCCATCGTAGAGTTGGATTGCCATCTGGTGCAGGCATCAGCATGCAATTGTTCCATTGGCAGAAAATGTGTTTTCATGGCGCGAAGGGTGAGAATTTCAATTCCACCGGTGAGCCGGAGTTGCTCCATCCGCGGCCTGATTGCGGCCCAGAGTCGATCTTCACGCCGTACCGCCTGCGCCAGCGGAATCATGATGGTGGATGCGCCGATATCCGCGCCTTCCAACTGCGCCGCCAGCAGTGTGGTACCCAAATGTCGTCGGGTCAGTTCCTGTGCCAATTGTCCGGTTAATGTGCGAGCTGCCGGCAGAATGGCTTCCAGATTTTCCACCGGTCCATCCATTCGCCATTGTGCCGCCGGCGCGGTGGATAATGTGATCAATGGCGGCAATTCCATCCGTCGGCCCAGCAATTGATCCAATCGCACCAGCAATTCCGCGGGAAACCGGACCGCCAGTTGATCCCGCGGAAGGGCCATCAACTCCGCCAGGCGCGTAATGCCCACTTCCCGCAGCATGGCCTGTATATCCGGGCTGATACGCAATTCGGCGGGCTGAAAATCCGTTATGGCCGCTGGAATAGCCGTGGGATCACATATTGTTGCGGGCGTTACCGCATAGCGCGCTAGCGCGATGGCACTGCCGATCGTTGGCCCAATGGCTACGCGACATGTTAAACCATGGTGCCGCAATATACTCGGGATTCGCCGGGCCATTGCCAACGGGCCGCCATAAAGATGCTCCATCCCGCTGATATTTAATAGTAAAGAATCCGCACCAGGTTGTGGTTCATCGTCGGAAAATGGCTCCACCACAGAGATCAGGGGAGAAAATTTTAACGCCCAGTGCGCTAATTTTTCCAGCAGTCGTCGGCTTTCCATGGGTTCAAACGGTGCCATCATCGCCCGTGGCAACAATGCCCGTGCTTCCGCCATGGCCATGCCCGGAAAGATGCCCCGCCGCCGACATGCGGCGCAACATCGTGCCACCACTTCCTGCCGCCCATGGGTCATGACCAGCAGCAGTGGGGACGGCGTGATGGTGGAGAAAATGTCAGTCGTCCGGCGCTGTTTGAATTGCCGGGCCTGAATATCCCAGTTGGGCAGATAGATACATAAAAACAGATTCATCGCGCACCATAAATTAGGTATTTGTTAGGTATACCATCATGGCGGTATTGGTGTCAAATTTCCATGGCCGGTCCAAACAAGCTCGTGTTGATGTGGGCTATATGGAAGGGTCGCGGTTACCCCGGTGCGCTGCTCAAATAATAAGCTCCGCGTCGCCCTCCGGGCATTGCATGGATGATGCTTTGGCGCGTGCATTGTTTGCGTGATGAGGTTGACCGCTGAACCAGTTGCAAGAAGTGTGATAAATCCGGCGTGTTTCTCCGGTTCGGAGCAACAATCCGGTGGCGGCCAGCCATAGTCGCCGGTTCATAGGGCAGTCGGACAATAGGTGGTCATGGTATCCGAATTGCTGGAGATAAGGGGCCATTGTATGGTTAAGCGTCCATTTGTCGTCTTGGGAAAATTCAGTCCGCCAGTGTCCAATACGGCCAGAATCAAACGGGCGGGTGGCCAGTGATTTCCATGGTTCCTCCCATTTGGGCACAACGTGAGTCGCAATGGAAGCGTCCACCTGGGCGGGTTCAAACCGCACATGGCAGAATTGGTCCAGCCGACTGACCTGCTCTTGCGGATGAGAAAGAATGTCTTCGTATTTAACAAATAAAAAGCGATGCGGATATTCGCGGCGCATCCGCTGTGCGATTTGAATATATCGCCGCCAGGTAACGGCATGGAGGCGGGCTATACCGTGGCCGCGCCACGCCACTTTTAATATGGATGCGACGGCATCGCGGCCATCGCGCAGCACGAAAATCATTTTGGAATGGGGATACCACGTCAGTAATTTTTCCGCCTGCATGAGATGGCACGGCGTTTTTTCGCCTATTATTGATTTGCCCATGCGGTGCCGGTACGCGGTTAAGACCGCTTGAAAAACATCGCGTGGTACAAACGGGCGCTGCGTAATAAATGGGTAAACGTCATCGGGCTGAAGGGCCAGATCGCGCATTCTGGGTGTATTGAGGAGGCGTTCCACAAAGTTTGTGGAGGAGGATTGGCAAGGTTGGTCTTCAACGAGTTTCATTGCTTCAAAAAAATGGGTTTCCGGAGAAATAGTGATTGAACTGTGACGATCAAGAATGGCCGCGACCAAGGTGGTGCCGGAGCGTGGAAATCCGGTTATGAATATCGGGCTAAAGGGTACCGCGCCCGTGGCCACCGCACACTGCGTCAGTGGATGCATCCAGAGGCATTGGGCCAGCACAAATAGGGTCCCGCACAACTGTCTAAAGTACTCAATAAGCATCACGATGCGATTCCTTTACGACGCATACACTCTTGCATTCCATTCTATCAGAGCAATGCGGATGCCTCGCCTCGTGATGCATGCACACGATTCCGCTTTTGTCCGCACCGGCGCGCACACGGGTAGTGTGCGGTCAACAAAACAGAAGGATCATAGCGATGGCTATCCAGACCTCAATAAGAGTAACCGCGCGTCGGATGATTGCTTTCATGGCGAAATCCTTGCTGTTCCCAACGGAAATACATCCGTCTCAAGGTCTAACACGCACATGAGAATCGAATGTTACATGCTGTGACATTATTGGTACATGGTAAGCACTGTCGCTGCGGGTGACGAACAACGGGGTAAACCGCAAAGAAGCACAAGAACGCAAAGGGGTGGCGACGACGACGGAATTAACCACAAAGACACGACGACACGAAGGGACGACGACGGTTGGCCACAGAGATCACAGAGGCCACAGAGGTTGAGGTGCAGACGACGGTATTTACCACAACGACACGCTTCAACGAAACGCTGCGCTTCAACGAGCAACGAGCAACGAACAACGGTGCGCGAAGGGGCGCGAGAGCGCAAAGGGATGACGACGACGACGGGTTTACCACAACGGCGTGAAGACACAAAGATACGACGATGGAACGACACGTTTCAACGAAACGCTGCGCTCAACGAGCAACGAATAACAGGATTGAGCTGTCGCTGCGACGGCCAAGGTGCCCAAGATGCTCAAGTTCGGGGGCAAGATGCTCAAGTTAGGGGGGCAAGGTGCTCAAGTTGAGCATGTGGATGGGAGCGTTGATTTTAGCGGGTTTGGTTCAAGGTGCTCCAGATGCTCAAGATGTTTTAAAGGGGGTCGGTATTGAGCATTCAGGAGTCAGGAGATAGGAGGTGGACGAGGAGTTGGGAGTTAGGAGTTGGAAGACCTTGCGGATTTCAACTTGCCCTAGATGCCCAAGTTAGGGGGCAACTTGCCCAAGTTGCGCAAGTTGATGGAAGCGTTGATTTTAGCGGGTTTGGTTCAAGGTGCCCTAGATGCCCAAGATGTTTTAAGGGGGGGGGCGGCTGCCGCCGAGAGCAGTGGAACAGGAGAAAGTTGAGCAGTAGAACACATACCGGCAGCGGGCAACGAACAACGAACAACAGGGGGCGCGCGGAATGGGCGCGGGCTGTTGGCTACAACGAACAACGAAACGCTGCGCTTAACGAGCAACGAGTAACGAAACACTTGACACTCAACGAGTAGCGAGCAACGCGCGCGGCTGTCGTTCAGGATTCTTTTCCGCGATCACTGTGGCGGCATGTTATTTACTTGTCAAACCCCGGCGGACCGGGATGCGGCACTTGTGCCGTGGAGAGGCTATAGGGGGCGGCGGGGGAGGGTAATGAGACATCAGGAGACAGGAGATAGGAGACAGGAGGCAGCCTCGTTTTCAGTGTTCAGTTTTCAGTTTTCAGTGTTCAGGAGACAGGAGATAGGAGATAGGAGACAGCCTCGTTTTCAGTGTTCAGTGTTCAGTGTTCAGTTTTCAGTGTTCAGGAGACAAGGAGTTAGGAGATAGGAGTTAGGAGAATAGCTGCAAGGAGAATTGCTGTCGGTTGCAGGGCGCGGAGCAGGCGAGCAGTAGAGAGTTGAGCTGTCGCTGCGGCGACGACGGCGGGTGTTATCTGGGAGGGCGGTTGTTTTCCGTCGCCGTTATTTTTTTGACTAATCACGTCCCCGTTGCGTTTCTTCGGCCAACGGTGCCTCACTGCTCGTCAATATCGTCGCTTAGCCCCAGCTCACGCAGGGCTGCCCGCGCTTCTTCCAGTCGCTGTTGAGAGACCCCGCCGTCCGGATTAACCTCAACACTCACCGTCAACTTCAAACCGCCATCGGTAACGTGTCGGGAGAGAACCTTGGTATAGAAATTCATCCACTTCTGCGGCGGAACTTCGCCCGTCCAGTGAAACCCCATCTGCTTGGGTGCCGCCGCTTTCATCAGGGGCAACGCCCCCGCTTTGCTTACCGTAATCTCGGTCACAGCAACCAGATCGCCGACCTGCGCCTGCGCCGAAAAAATCCCCTCCAATGCTCCAGCGGTAAAGTTTCCCGCCGCCATTGCGCCTCCGCCGGCTGTCCAAATCACTGCCTCCTTCGCGACATCCATATTCCGGCCAAATTGATCCAGTCCCTGGACACGAAACAGCGCCTTTTGTCCCGGTTCAATGGCCGCACGAGGCGGCACGATAAGCAATTTCGCTAATCGCGGCGGCTCAATGTGCTTCTTGGCCTCTTCCGCCCGGATCACAAACATATCTTCGGATATTTCCACATCAGCGGCGGCCAATTCCTTCTCAAAAATAAACGGTTCATAATGGCCATCCGGCTTTCTACCCACATACGCCAGAATACCATCACGCACGCCGCGTGCGATGGTGTCCTTTATTGCGTCACCATTCATTAACCGCGGCAACTGTGGGGACGCGAAAAACGCATCCCGCACAGCCTTGGTGCTCCACTGCTCCATCGCGGGCCAATTTCGCACCAGAAAGCTCGCGCTAATTTCCTTTTCAATATCTTCATACTCCCGCAGGCGGTTGATTATCACGCTAAGCAAATCCGGAGCCTGACTGGAGGTGATTAACCCCAAATCCACGATCCGCAACTCGTTGGCCTTATCCAACAACAATACATTCTTGTAGCCGCGCCACACCGCCTCGAATAAATCCCGTTTCGAGCGCCGAATATGCTCGTCCAATTGACGCTGTTGGGCTTCATCCAGGCACGATACGTCTTGCTCTCTGATATCTTCCCACGCCAAGGCCTTGCGGGCTTCCTCGCGCAGCAACTGTGCTGATTGCGCCACCGCCCAGATGACCGCACTTTTGAATGTCCGCGAAGATTTGCCATACTCCCGCGTCAGATCGGCGATCAACTGCCGCGTGGAATCGCCGTCGTCCAGAGTATGATCCAAACCCATAACAACCAACGTCAGCACCGGCCGATCCGGAATCTGGCCGCTTTTCTCCGGAAAATACACCCGTTCCGCACCGGCTCCTGCGGTGAAAACCTTTTGTATCTCTGTCCTGACACGCTCGTCAATCTGCGGCCCCTGAATGCTCGCCCGGCGATCGGAAAGGAGCTTATTAAGATTCGGTGACAGACTGAACCGATACCGGTTCTTATCAATAGACAGGTAATAACATGATTGCCCCAACGCCTCCAACACGGTTTCCACGTTCCCAATGTCCAGTTCCGGTTCACCCACCGCCAGTCTTATTTCCGGCACCGTGGCCTCGTGCCGCGCCATGCCGCCGTTGGATTCAAAGAAAATCGCCGTCGCCACCTTGGTATGCAACCGGGCTTTTTTAATTTCAACATCGGCCTCACGATCCAGCCGTTGCGCATGGGAATCCCGCTTCCCGCAGATATCCGTTGTCACAGCCCCTTCCAGTCGCGGCTCGCCAAGCTGCTCAAACATGGCCGTGCGAAACAACGATTCATCCAGCGGCGCTGTTCCTAATCCGATCAACGGGTCTTTATGGTCACCTTTGTATCCATCCTGATACGCCCGCGATACCCACAACGCCAGCAGCCGCAACACCCCCCGCGTTTGCTGAAACCGGGGCAATGCCTGCCACTTGCGTTCAAATACCGACAACACCGTTGGATGAAATGGATACGCCGCCCTGAATGCTTCCCGCGCGTGATCCACCGGAAAATCCCCGATCTGGGTTTTATTGTCCAATATCCAATCGACATATTGCGCGATGGTCTTCTCGGCCTCTTTGGTCATGCCGTCCCAATCAAATAAGCGTCGGCGAATAATTTCCGAGGCTTCCCCTTCACTGGACATAATCACGGCCTTACCCAGCCGATCCAGCATTTTCTTGAAGCGGTCATAATCCGACTGGTCTTCCGCGCTCATTTCCAATTCCGAGGCCGGGATGGATGCGACCAGTACTGTGTTATCCTGCCCGCGCACGGTCTCTGAAAGATTATGCAGAAAGTTGTAAAGCTGGCTGGCCAAACCGCTTTTCCGGTACCGGCTGACAAAATTCATCAGCTCATCCATGAGAATCAGACATGGTTTATCCGTGGGCAAGAGCCGCCGGATCACGTCGCCGGAGGGTGCGGTCAGCTTTTTATCATGCTCCGCCACGATGGCGAACGCCTCCGCGCCGCCAAGTTGCCAGGCAATTTCACCCCATGGCGTTTTACGCAATGGCGTGCCATCATTGCCACCACGCCCGGATATCGCATCAAATTCTGTGCCGACAAAAACCGCTGTCGCCGCCACCGGCACACCGCTTACCCCCGCTTTCGCCACAACGCTGTCCACACCCAACCACGCGGTTGCCTCCGGCCCGCCCCGCGCCAGATGATAAAGCAGCGTCAGCGCATGTGTTTTTCCACCGCCGAACTGCGTGGTCATATTAAACACCGCTGACGTTTCAGTCTTAATGCCCGAAAGCCGCCGCACCACTTGTGCCGCCAGATCAATGAGGTTTTTGGTCAGATAGGTGCGGCCAAAAAATCGCTGCGGGTTCTGATAATCCGCCGGTGCCCGGCCATCGCGTACATGATCCAGATGTACCGCAAATTCCGAAGCATCCAGCGGCTTACCATCGCGCAGGTCTTCACGGGGAATAATGACTTTGTACCAAGGTTGTAAGGCCATTTCAATCTCCAATAATCGCACGAAACGCACGGCGTGCGTTTTCGATTTCAGCCGTGCGTTTTATCCGTGCGTTTCCACTTAGCGTGACGCATGCAATGCACATAACCAGCACATAAGATTTACCCCGAATTTCCTATTAAAATTCCGAAAACAATCAGTTTCCGGCAGTCGCTTTCCCAAAACCGTCGATTACCGACCCCATTTTGCACATAACCAGCACATAAGATTTAGGCCCAAAAAGGAACGTATTTTGCATGCTTTCTTGACTTACTATCGGGATCCGCAAGTTTTATCAACCCTGCCTTTACCGTATCACGAATAATACGGGATGCCAAGGGATAGTCCTCCTCCGCGATATTAAATCTTTCTCGGAGCGTCGTGTTCGTCATGACCCTGTTCGACACAAACAGCAAACAACTGTGAAGATAGCAGGCCCGTTCTTTATCCCGTCCATCCATCCTCGAAAGAACGCGGTGGGCAAATAAGAGAACACGGGTGTGCGTGGTATCCGTGCGAACATCCGGCGCGGGCAACTGGAAGAACTCGATCTCGTGGACAACCTTGTCGAACCCGCTGCCTCGCTCTTCACAAATACCGAGGCGGCGCATCAGATCGGCCAATATCTCGTTGCGAGAACGAGGTGAATGGTCGAGAAACCTCAACGGATCGATCAATGGCAGGCCGGGATTGCTAATTTCTATCCGGTCATCAAACAGCTCGATCATCGGCCCTGTCCCGGAAATGTTAAAATCCTGATGAATCATCGCGTTGGCGACCAACTCACGAATGGCCCTTTCCGGATACATGCGTATCTCCCGCCGCAGAGACTGGCCCAGAACTTCATTGCGCGGAAATTGGTCGTTGATATAACCGACCAAATCGGCAAATCCAGCCGCGTAACCCCTGGATTCGCTTTTTTCGTGCTCTGGCTCCACTCTGCCGCCGCCCCGATATCGGATGACGCGGAAAGCCTTCCGGCTTAGATCAGGAAACTCAGAGAGCTGTCTGGCGAACAGGATCGCGCCCAAATTGGTTATATCAAAAATATCGCCTCCCTTCGCCACGATCAACCGGTCCACCGCCAGTCGATCCAGAATCCCGGCCCGGTTCGTCGGAAGGGTTTGCCCCGCGAGCTCGAAAAACTTCGTGTAGTCGAGATGTGCCAGCGTGTCATCGCCCCTAACGTCGCCCATCGCAATTCCCATCTCAAAGCTTGCGCGGCGTAGCTTGTGCCAAAGTTCCCTCTCCTTTCCGGGGTAATCTTTCAGCTTCTTCTTGCAACTTCCGATACGGATCCACTCGGTTCCCCTGAAAGCAACGGGTGCGCTGATTGCGGGACGAATCAGCAGAAGAATCATCCGCCGTGCCTGATATTCGCACTCGCTGAACTTAAAATCGACGTGCGGTGAAAGGCAGCGGGCGAGCCAGTTCTCAAGTTCCTCGTTGCCCACTTTGGTTTCGCGTGGATTTACTGTTGTGCCCACCACTTCCTTGGTCACATCCTCCACCCCCCAAAGAATATATCCGGCTTCCTTGCCGTGCAGGGCTGCAGAATTCGAGATCGCCGAAATATACTCTCCGATTTCATCCGGGGCGTCGTTGTTGCGCTTAAACTCTAACCACTCGGTTTCGGTTGGCAGACTCAGGAGCGAAGTTATGATTTGCTGCTCATTCATAGCCCCAACCCTTTCTTCCGCGCCAATACGCCGTCCACCCATCTTTTTTCATCAGTCCCCACAGGATAAAGCGCGGAGAGCGATTGGGCCAACTTCCAGAACTTACCGTCCCGCCCGGCCCCCTCTTCCACCAGAAATCGCTTCACCGCTTCGCCCCGCCCGGCGGCAAATAATATCATGCTCTGATGCACACGATCCAGCACGGTGTGGCCCAGCTTCGGCACACTTTTGTCACCCCAACCGCCATCTTCATTCTCCAGTTCATCAATGCCGGCAAACAAATTGGCCTGCCGGGCTTTCTTCCGGGCTTTCTGCGGCACCTGCCCCTCATCTTTGCCAAATAATATCCGCGTGCGCTCCGCCACGGCCAAAAGCCGCGCTTTATCCCCTTTCACCTCCACCACATCCGCCATCTGCTCCAGATTCGCCCCCAATCCCTGCGCAATTTTCCGCGCGGCATCATATTCCAGCGTATAGCCGGTTTTATTCGCCCCCGCCTTGCCGGTGCTATCCTCGGCGTCGTCCTCAGCATCGCCTTCCCCATCACTGCGTTCCCCGTCAGGCTGATCGTTGTCCGTTGAGCGTTGTTCGTTGCCAACACCCATTGTCCAAAGCCATATCGCCGTGAGCCGCGCATCGGCTTCCAGCGCTCCCGCATCCGCCCCGCTGAATACCAGCCGCAGCGCCTCCTGTGCCACCGCCGCCCACACATGCTCCAGATATTCGCGCAGCGTTACCTTTTCCCCATTGGCTTTTTCCACGCGGCTATAGCGGGAGAAGATTTCCAGCGCCGGGCCGAGACATGCGAAAATAGCGTCCGCCCCCACCACGCCCTCCGCCTCCAGCCGCGGCATCCACTGGTGGATGCGTTGTGGCAGTTCCTGCAAAACCGTCCGCCAATCACCAACGGCATCCGTGCGCACACTGCCATCACCATTTTCCCGTGGCCGGCAAACCAGATGCACGCTGCTGGCCAGCGCCGCGGAATCGCGTGCGCGCATCCGCGCGGCCCGCTCCGTGTCGATAGGCCACGAACCGGTGATAATCCAACCCGCGTCAACCATGGCTTGTAATTGCGCCTCCCATCCACTGGTTGATTTATGGGCAAACACGACGATTCCAACACCATATGGATGAAGAATCCGCCGACCTTCGGCCATTGCCGCCGCCATGGTTTTTTCGAAATAGGCCTTATCCTTTCCCTTGATTTCATCGACGATGCACTCGTCAGCCTTCGGAACCAATTCACCGCTGAACCCATCCGCAAGCAATGCAGGCAGCGTACGTTTCAGCCAGACATAAAAGAAATCCGAAAGATCGGCGTAAGGGACAGCATCATAATATGGCGGGTCCGTCACGAAGGCCGAAACGATGTCGTCGGGAAGCGGATGCTTTGCGGCACCGGCGATTTCGACGTGTGCAGTCGGCACTGACGAATCGGTGATGTGCTCGCAGACCCTGGCGACCCAGCTAACGGCACCGCCCCAATCTCCGCCGGATCCCGCATTAATCTGTGGCTCGACGAAATCCCAGGCAATTGGGAGCGCCTGCCGTCCAAACGTGTGCGTAACAACCTCGATTGTCGAGGCCCACGCGACGAGGCTTGATGACTGGTCAGCCATTCGGGAAACCGCGCACGACAGCCCCGTTTGCACCGCCGCTGCCAATTCGATTCCATTCCCGTTTTTGAGTATCTCTCCCGCCTCGCGCACGAGCCGGCTCAGCGTGGTCAGCGCAAGGGCCTGACGGGGTGTAAATAAATCGCACCACTGTTCCATGCCATAAAGCTGCACACGAAATCCGAGCGTCCCCTGCGGCGGCAAGGGTTCTTCCGGCACCAGCGAAAGCGGGCCGGTATGTTCTTTTCGCCGCTTTTCCAATTCCTTCGCCGCCGCCGCCGTGGCCCGCAAATCCCGCTCGTTGGGCAAACGGTAAAACCGCCCCTGCTGGTCTGCCCGTGTTGTCACCACCGCAAACAGCCGCGCATCGGCAGCCCCGCCCTTGCGGGCTTTCAACTGCACCCGCACCGATGCCACCGGCGTGGTGTAACCGCAGCACGGGCAGGTGGCCGAGCCGCGGGCCACCGTGCCCCCGCCAACTTCTTTGTCGCTCCTGGGTTCGAAAATTTCAAATTCAAGGTGCGGCGGGTGCGCCGCTCCCTGGCGGTCGCGGGTTACGTCGATGGCGCTTTCCGCTTCCTGACGGTCGCGGCTCGGAATATCACAATTCGGATTGTCGCCATGAATTATTTTGTAACGTAAGGCACATTTTTTGTTGGCCTTTTTGGCCAGCCACAGTGACCGCATCAGTGGAACCTCGGCACCGCAGTTCGGCCCTTCGCATTGAATCGTCCGCGCCCACAAATACGCGATGGGCGTTGCGCCATCGGGATCCTTGGGATAATATTCAGAGAGTTCTTTTTCCGCCCGCTCTTTTATCCATTGCCCCCACTTCCGCACTTCATCGGCCAATTGCCGGCCATATTTGGGAATGTATTCCAACACCACCTTGTTCAGCAGCACCGCCACCGGATTGAGATCACTGGCAAACGCATCAGCCCCCACGCGCAGCGCCTCCAGCGGAATTGACCCGCCACCGGCAAACGGGTCCACCACCAGTGGCCGCGTACCCGGCGCTCCGCCCAAACTTTCATGTGCCGCCTGCGTGAGTGCCCGCGCGGTGGACAGAAAAATCTTTTGGGTAGATGCCTCCCAGGCCGCAAAATCCGCAATGAAGTCCAGCAGCAGCACGCGCAGCAGCTCCAGGTCCGTGGGTGTGGCCGGTGGCGGATCGCCGTTGCGGCGGGGTACTGGCAGCGTAACTAAATCCAGCGCGGTCTGGCGTTTGGCCAGTTCCCCATAGCGTTTCCATGATTCGGGATCACACGTTTCCGTGGCCTTGGAATCAGCCAGAACGGCCTTGGCAAATGCAACCATCGCATCCGCCGCCGCCCGGCGAAATGTCGGCGGACAAAGCGGATCAGCGGGATCAGGCCAAAGCGAAGCACAAATCACCGCCCGGCACGCGGCCAGCGGTCGCCGCGCCCACCAGATATGCAACGTGGAAATATGCCCATGCCGAATCGACTTCTCCCGCCGCGCTTGGGCCGAGATACGCTTAATGGGCAAATCCACTTCGATAAGGCGTTGGGGATAGGTGTTGGTCATTGTTTCACCACCACAACATTATCCACATCCGCTTTGAGCCACCCGGATTCGTTGAGCAGGATGTTCCTAAAATCTTCCTTTGTTTTTCTACCCCGCTCCACGAGATCCGCGAAGCGCAGTAAATCCAGCGTGCGGATCAGCAGTACCTTGTCTTGGACAGCCTTTTCGATGATCTCGGAATTTGGCGGCTGATCCTTGCCACCCAACGACTCTGCGGAACGGAAGGTATTGACAATGGCGATGCCGGGAACCGTTGCCGACAGCCCAAGCCGCTCCCGATGGTCATCAACCTGATTGACCAGTTTCCGGTCAAAATTCCCGTTGATCCCCTTAATTTCGATTACCGCCAGAATCCTTCCATCCGCACCGCGCAGTGTTGCGTCCTCGACTTTCCTGGAATCATCAATGTCTAAGTTGAGGCCGAAAAAGTGATCCATGATCTTCCCAATCGCTTCCACCAGCGGATCGGATTGCAAGCAAAGGGCGGCCTTGAAATCTTGGTAAGCCGAGACTTTTGTTTCGAGACTCTCAAATTGCTTTCGGTGCCCTTCCGCTTCTACCTTCATGTCTTTTTCTCTGTTAAACGCAAACTCGGCAACCCACTCGGGAATCTCTCGTGAAACCCGTTTGCGATAGGCGATGGCGGCGGCGACGGAGGCAGAGGCCATTTCAACTGCCTGTCGATGGGTCTGTGGGTGAGCACATGGAAGAAAAAATATCTTGTCAGAAAGGACCAATCCAAAAACCGCTTTGCCGGTACCGCACACAACCGCAATGCGACTTGAATTTCCACGCGGCGGTGCCATGCCCACGTATCCTGCTCCGTATTTGTCTATGTATTCGCTGAATTCGGGAATAGCGCTTTGAAGCGCGGGATGCGGTTCCGAGTCGCTCCGCCAGGAGATGTCCAGTTTGGAAGTGACCCTCCTGAAAAGGTCGCTTGTCGTGCCGCCGCTCCAAAGGGCGGTAGGGTCAGGAAGAAATGGCAGCAAAAAAATAAACGGATGGCCTTGCCCGACCATCGTAAAGAACTGGCGTTCACGCTGATCGAGATCGGCAGTATTTACACATTGCGAGACCCTTCCGACCGGCGAAGGAACCAATTCTTCAAATGCGCCGGCGAAAACGACAACGCCGTCATAAGCCTGAAAGGCCACACCTGCTCCCATCGGCTCATTGTGCAGATCAAAACCATCCTCGGAATGAACACGTCGAGCTACATCACTATTGGCCCTCGGAAGTCCGTATGCAAGGAATTTCAATGGCCTGGCCTGCGGGGGTGCCGGCAGCGCCGGCACCGCCTGGTGAGCATCCGTGGTCCGTTGCGGCTTTCCTTGTTTCTGATTAAACATCATCACCTTACCGAAACAGCGCCGTACCAGAGTTGGCCGCCCGCCAACGCGGCCTGTGTGCCGCTCCCAGTACCCGCGCTCTGCCTTCGCAACCCGTTCACGCCGCACCTTCATCTTCCGGAAAAAGTGTGCCCTGCCGATTGTCGTTCCAGCTTTCGTCAATCTCGCCGCGCAGTGCCTCGATAACCTCCGCTTTTGTCGCGTCGTCCGCAAGCGTCACGACTATATCGCCTGGTGGGGCTGGCACATTGGTGGCGAGAGCCTCCGATTTTGCCATCCCGATTCTCTGACGGATCAGATCACGGGCATTTCTTCGCAGAAATTTCTTCTCCTCATTATTTTCCCAGCGCTCAAAATGCCCCAGAGTCGCGTGGCAGAGTGCCTCATCAACCCGCAGGTTAACGACGGCGGGTACTGTCGCCGGGCCGATCTGCATTACCACCCATGCCAGTATCCGGTTGCCAAAGAGTCGCTTTGCAGGCGCGTCAGAACTCGCGCCGCCACGCGGAATCCAGGGGATAATATACATGGGGCGGGGGTCGAAATTGGCGCCGGCGGTTTGCTGAACCCGCCACGATTGCGGTTTGGACGAGCCGGGAATCCAAGGAGGATGCGGTTGTTTCGTCTTAAGTTTCCGCGCCCGCATGACAATCCACCCGCCCTTAACCTCCAACGCGAACGCCGCCAAACCGGCGGTTGCGAATCCGGATTTGTGAAGCCCTTCCTTGATAGACTCAACACCTCTGGTCTGATCGGCCCGGCCGTTGGACGGAAAGACGTAGGCGACCACCGCGTCCTTAACGCCTGTGGGTTTAAGTGCCAAGGCTCCGGAAAGCACACCAGGTTCATTAAGCAAAAGCCCTCCGGCCTGTCGCTGAGGCCGAAGGTGATCCACTGGTTGGCCGCTGCCATCACCAAAAAGAGACTTCTTGCATTCTACAACGGCAAATTCATCGGAATCGGTTTTCATGACGACATCCGGGCGCGGAGAGTCGCTCACTTCTACACCGCTTTTTCTTAATTTTTCGCGAAGCTCCAAGGGCAGCGGCAGTGATGGCTCGATTGCGTACAACTTAAAGCCCGCGTCCCAGAATATGGGTTTAACCATTATGGAGATCGAGGCTGTATTTGTATCCCGCTGTTTGGAAGTTTTGCGCGCCTTGCCGCGCGATGGAGGTGCCGGTTGAAGCATCCAGAGCACGAGATTGAGTTGGTAAAGTTCATCCCCGATCAATGTCTCGAAGTTCATTGGATCGCTCCCTCACCGTCAGCTGACCTGGTTGCGAGAAGGTCGTCATATCGCCGATCCCCGACCCAAACCTCCACCGCCGGATCAAGGTACTGCTGCACATTGGTCACCAGCCGGTTGATCGTGTTTCCGCAAGTACCTTCCGGGACGATAGCCACCAACTGCTTCTCGGTGATCTCCAGAAACAGGGGTTGCCAGATATGGCGGTCAACTGCGTAGACATGCACCTTTGTCTGTCCAAGCCACACCGGATCGCCCCATAATCCAAAGCGACTATGCATTCGGTTGAATGTGGCGTGAATAAACGTTTTAAACGTAGATTGGCTCAACGCCTCCTGGAAAACCAGATAGACCGGGGCACCGAGGAGTTCCCTTTTTTCTCCGGCGGTGGACATGCTGGTGCGCTCCAGGCTACCCCAGGCCGCCTTCTCCGTTAATTCGGTAGCCATTTTGTAGCGGCCAAGAACAAACTCCACATGTTGGCGGTGGTCCTTAAAGCTGTCGCTGCGGTTTGTCACCTTGCCGTTGAAAAAGAAATCATGGCCGCCGCGGCCCGTGGCCGGGAAGCGTAACTGCGCAATGGCGTTGAGCGGCTGGTAGAGACCACGCATCTTTGGAAGGATCTTTTCCAGAACGCTCAGCCGTTCAACAATCGTTGTTTTAGTGGATCGGCGCTCGACCACCGGTTGATCCCCGTCATCACGAATGCGTACGCTTGTATCCGAATCAGCCTGGCCGGATTCCAAGTCTCCGTATTCGCCGGATTCGTAGACATTGGCGTATTGGAATACCATGCGCCCATAACGGTGCTTAGGCGTATTGCCGAGGATAAATTTAAAAAGATCCGCGAACGCCCGCCCGCTGATCCACAGGCGATCCAGCATTGCATTTTGTTGGACTAAGTTCTTCACGAACCGGTCAGCAATGTACGAGTCTTCAAGGCTGTAGAAAACCGGGTAGCGCGGCAGCAGTTTCTCGACCAACCCGATTACCCGCTTCTCACGCTGGTCGAACGCCCGGAAAAGTGTTTCATCTATCGCAGTGAGGGTTACGCCGACAGCGGCAAACAATCCATCAACCGAGGGCTCAGTCACATGAGCCGGAACTGTCTCCAACATATACGTCTTGAGCAGCGGACGGCCAGTCTTTTGATCGTTGGCGAGCTCATCCTGCCGCTCGGATGAATATCCATCCAAGGCCTGTATCGCCTCCTCGCGTGTTTTGACGTTATCCAGCGTCACGAGCCTGACTCCAATGCAAAAAACGGCCTACAGGTTTCGCCAGCGGGGACCCCGCACTACTGGCCATTACCACCCGGTTTCCGCCGATGTATTTTCTGGCCAACGGGCACGAGGACATTGTACAATAAATGGGCACACGGGCGAACATCCCATTGCCCGCCACTGCGGCCAAATTATTTCCCCTCCGCCCCCAATATCGCCGCCGCCGGCGCGGAGTAATGCTCCACCGCCATGACTTCGCGCCAGCCTAACCGGGCTGGATCACGTATTACATGCACTTCCGGCTTGCTGCCGCAGTTATACACCACGTACAGCCAATAATCATGTTTCAGCCGCGCCGCGGTCTTGTATTCATTGCTGCTTAATGCTATCTCACCGATGCCGCTGCGGCCCTTCACTTCGATAAATCGCACTTCAACAGCTGTAGCGGCGTCCTCCGGATGGGGTTTACGCGAAATTAAATCAAATCCGCGATCCTGCGTTTCCACGCTTTCCACATTCCGGCCCTGCGCTTTTTCATAGGCCGTCACCGTTTCCACCGCGATGCGCTCAATATCATCATCCCGCACCATCGCCGCCATGCCGGGGTTCGCCCGTTCCGGGTGCGGCAGTACCCACGCCGCGCCAACAAATTGAATACCACCAATGGCACATTGATGTTCCTGATCCAGTTCCCGCAGGCGGTTTTCCAGACGGTGGTTCAGGTCTTCAATACGGTCAGCGGCCTGCTTGATATTTCCCGCCAGTTGCGGTGATTTATCCCCGTTTTGCTGCTGTTCCGATAGCCGGGCAAAGGTCAGGTTCTGCCGGTGTATAAGCTCATTGAGGCTGATGTTGACGTGCTGGCGCACAACCTCAATTTCCCTTTGTCGGCCAGCGACGGTCTCTTCCAGAAAGCCCTTGAGTTCGCGCTCCATCAGCGCCCGTTCGAGGTCCAACCGCGTTGGCAAACCGCTGCTCGAGGGTGCTTGTGTCCCTTCCGGTGCCGGTGATAAATCCAAAAAAACAGTGGGCTGCCTGATGGCAATGGTGCCCTGCGCATCGCTGTAGACCGCAAAAAGTCGCCGATGCAGTTGATTACCGCGTCCATCCTTGATGGACGCGGAAAACACATCCAGTCGGTACGGTACCGAGTGATGCAAATCGTAAAAAACCGCCCCGCAAAACAGTTCA
>JAKBAC010000173.1 GCA_021809365.1 Planctomycetota bacterium
GCCGGGTTACGATTCCACAGTCGGCCGGCGGTATCCGGTGCTGTATTTGCTGCACGGCTACAGCGACTTGGCCGCCGGCTGGATCAAAAATGGTCGGGCCAATTTTATTCTGGATAATCTCATTGCCCAGGGCAAAGCGAAACCGATGATCGTGGTGATGCCGCTGGGCTATGGAGATAATCGCATTGTGGATCGCCGGATTCCGCATGCGTATACGCGCTACTGGATGGACAACGCGGTGGCCTTCCGTGAAACCCTGCTGCAAGAGATCATGCCGCGGATAGAGCAGCAATACAACGTCAAAACCGATCGTGATCACACCGCGATCGCCGGACTGTCCATGGGAGGTGGGGAGTCGCTGTTTGTAGGATTGAATGATTTGAACCGGTTCGCGTGGATCGGCGGCTTCAGCGCCTCGCTGGGCCGGCCTGATGCGGCGATTTTTCCCAGGCGTTTTCCAAAATTAAGCAGCCATGATAACAACCGCATCCGGCTGCTCTGGCTCGCCTGCGGCCGACAGGACCCGGTGGTGGGCAAGGAAATCCGGTTATTGTATCCATGGTTGAAGGCCAAAGGGATACATTTTACGCAAGTATGGACCCGCGGCGTACACAGTTGGCACGTATGGCGCGGCAATCTCGCGGTTTTCGCGCCCCTGCTGTTCCGCTAACTTAATGGCGCGAAGAGGGCTTTGAGTTCTTCATCACCAAGCTTTAGTGATGTCTGGCTGGACTCATCAAGCAGGCCGGCGACCAGCTCACGCTTGCGCTGTTGCAGGGCCTGAATTTTTTCTTCCACCGTGCCCTGCGTGATAAGCTTATAGACAAACACCGTTTTATCCTGGCCGATGCGATGCGCCCGGTCCGTGGCCTGATTTTCCACCGCCGGGTTCCACCATGGATCATAATGAATCACCGTATCCGCAGCCGTGAGATTCAATCCGGTGCCGCCGGCCTTCAGGCTGATGAGAAACAGCGGCACATCCCCGCGCTGAAACGATTTCACCGGCGTGTCCCGATCGCGCGTGTCACCGCTGAGGCGGACGAATTTGATTTTTAATTCATCCAGCGTCTTTTCAATTAAGTCCAACATGCTGGTGAACTGGGAAAAAAGCAGAATTTTCCGGCCATCTTCAATCATGGCCGGCAGCGTCTGCGTGAGCCAGTCCAACTTCGCGGATTCGGTCACTTGTTTCGCGCTGGAAAGTTTCAGCAAGCGCGGATCGCAGCAGACCTGCCGGAGCTTCAATAAGGCTTCAAGAATGAATATATGGCTGCGGGCCAGTCCCATGCTGGCAATTTGATCGCGGACGTGGCTTTCCATGGTAACGCGGATACTTTCATACAGATCGCGCTGCGCGCCGGTGAGTTCAATTTCCTGCACCATTTCGTTCTTCGGCGGCAACTCCAGTGCCACTTCACTCTTTCGGCGGCGCAGAATCAATGGCGCAATGCGCTGCGCCAGGGCCTTGCGACGCCCGCTGTCATTGCCCTTCTCAATCGGATCACGAAAAAGTTGTCTGAATTGCCGATTATTTCCGAGAAATCCCGGCATCAGAAAATCAAAGATCGCCCACAACTCGCCCAAGTGATTTTCCATGGGCGTACCGGTCAGGCCCAGGCGATGGCGTGTGGTCAGCTTGCGGGCGGCCTGGGCGTATTGGGTGTTGGGATTTTTCACCATCTGGGCTTCATCCAGAATCACCATGTGGTAGTGCTGTTTGATCAGGAATTCCTGATCGCGGGCCAGCAACTGATAACTGGTGACAACCAGATCATGCTGATCCAATTTTTCAAAATGATCCTTGCGCCCGGCACCATGCAGTACCAGCACGCGTAAATCCGGCGCAAATCGCTGCGTCTCCTGCCGCCAGTTACCCATGAGGCTCGTGGGGGCCACCACCAGCGCGGGACGGTCCAAACGGCCCGCCTGCTTTTCACAGAGAAGATGCGCCAGGGCCTGAACGGTTTTCCCCAGGCCCATGTCGTCGGCCAGGACGCCGCCAAGCCCGCATTCCCGCAAAAATTGCAGCCACGTCAGGCCAAGCTCCTGATACGGGCGCAACGTGGCCATCAATCCCGGCGGCGGCGGGGTCGGGGTTGTTGATGCGGCGGAAATGCGCTCTATAAGCTCGCGCACCTGGCGGCTCCCCGACCATTGCCATCCATCCACACCGGCAAATTGCGCCGCCCGCAGCCGATCGGCCCGCAGGGGTGCCGCCGCATCGGAATTGGCTTCAAACAACTCCAGCAGCAGGTGGCGTATGCGTTCCATACGCTCGGCTGGAATAGTCACAACCCGCCCATCCGGCAGCGATACCTCCGTTGTCTGGGCCAGAAAATGTCCGGCGGCCAAATTGCCGTAGGAGGCAAAAAGTTTCCGCAGCAGCGGTACCAGACTCACACGCTGACCATCGACCACAATCCCAAGATCAACATTAAACCAATCGCTTTCCGCCTCGGCGATCGCGGTGGTGTCCATGAACCAATCATCAATTTCCGCCCTCCGAAGTTTGCACGATGGGTCATACTCAATGAGCCACCCCGCCGCCTCCAGGGTTTTCACCGAATCCGCCAACCAGTTCTGCCAGGCGGGAAAAGTGTTGTCGTCGATGCTCCAGAGAAATTTGTCGCCCGACGCGTATGGCAGAAACAACGCATTGCGGTTCGTCTGCTGCAATCCGGCAAGTTGCAGCTCGCGGATTCTCTTACGCTCGTTTGTGCCGTCGCGCTTAGCCACGTAATGTACACCGGACACCATCTCATCAAGGACTTTGCGTTCCCAGCGCTTATTGAGACGAATCGGCCCATACGCAAATTGCAACTCGCCCCAGTGTACAAAATCATCAATATCAGCGCTTTCCGGACTGCTGAAACCCATGGCACCACGCCATAACGCGCTGTAAAATCGCAGCACGGGCTGCGGTTCCCCCGTCACGGCGCGCGCTTCTGGAATTGCCGGTGGTACCGGCAATTTAAGCAATGCGGAGAATTTGGAAATCACGGTGTGGTACTGCGGATCCACAGGCGGTGCCGTAAGCCATTGCCTGGCCAGCCGCACCGGAACCTCCATTTTAACGTGGCCTATAGCGTCCTGTGCCTGATCCAGATAAATCAGCGGCGAACCAAGAAAAACGTCGGCCGGCGGCTCAACGGTAATGATGGTGCGCTGGCGAAGATCCGATTCCGTCATCCATCCCGCATTGCCGACACGCGGTTCTCCCCATTTCAGCGGCGGACGTTTATGATCTTGAAAATAGCATCTCCCCGTTGCCACCAGTTTCTCAACAAGTTCCGTCGAAAACCTATCCGAGATCAACACCGCTTCATACCCGGATTCCAGTTGACAGGCCAACATCATCCGAAATATGTACTGATCATCAGGGTTTACATTAGAGCCGGAGGTGCCCGCGAATATGGGATATTCACGCACCGAGGCCAATCCTCCGCTTTTTCTCAGCCTCGCCTTGTAAACCTTAAGCTGCAGTTGACCGGGATCAGATACCGCTCTCGTGAGAATATATAAAATGCGGTAACGAGGAGTGCTCTTTTTTTTTGTCTCATCCGCACCTGCCGCCTTTTCCGCCTCCTCCTGCGCGTCGAGCAGCTCCGCCTGCCATTCGCGCAATTCAAATGGCAATGGCTCCTCAGCATGGTCCATTGGCTTCTTGCCGCTGACGACTGGCGTCAGCGGCGCGGCGGCGACAGGTGCCGGCCGGGCCTCCGGATGACGCTGAAAATAGGCTTCCTGCTCCGCCACTTCCTTGAGAAAAGAATGGATGGTTTCTTCCCCACCAATCGCGATTAACACAGCCGCAACATGATAACAGGGCTTGGCACCGCCGCCGCACTCGCAAAAAGGGGTCAGATGGATGCCACCAGCTTCATCACGATTCACCTTGATGGAAACCACCAGCAGGGAATTATCCTCTTCTTTGACAAGTCCACCAATCGTGGACTCAACGGGATCCGGCCTGATGCGGCTTACCCGCTTGGCCGCGAAGTACCGCGTGCCGTCGGCAATCGCCATCGGCTTAAAATACTTCGCTAATTCGCCCAGATTCATGCTCATGCGTGCGAGAGTTCCCAAAGTTCATCCAAGCCACGCAGTTTACGCTTTTTCAGGCGGAGACACAAACCATACACCCCGCAGTTCCGCCGCCGGTTGGATTGTCCATCCTTAAACTGTTACACTAACGGGCTTGTTTTGGCGGAGGATAGCCGATGATCCATGCAGTGCGTGGCCAATTAGTTGTGAAAGCGGAACAGCATTATGGCATTGTCACAGCTGAATTTAATGGCTTGATTACCGCGCGGCTGGCGGAGGCGGCGGTCGATGCGCTGCTGCGCCATGGCGCGGAACAAAAACAGATCACCAGCATCTGGGTGCCGGGAAGTTTTGAGATTCCCACCATTGCCGCCCATTTAGCCCGGAGCGGAAAATTCGCCGCCATTATTTGCCTGGGGTGCGTTATTCGCGGGCAGACGGCGCATTTTGATCACGTCGCCCAGCAGGCGGCGCGCGGCATCGCTGAAATCGGTCCGGCCACCGGCGTGCCGACGATTTTTGGCATCATCACCGCGGATACCGTCGAACAGGCTATGGACCGCGCGGGATTGAAAATGGGCAACGCCGGCTGGAACGCCGCGTGCGCCGCCATGGAAATGGCCGATGTCCTGCGGCAATTGCCCGGACCCAGAATCTTGTAACAGGAAAATCTGTGAATACCATCAATGATAAACGCTCCACTTCCCGGCGTATTGCGCTGCAAACCATTTACCAGGCCGAAGTGCAGGGTGATACATTCATGGCTCAAATGTCGCCCAATTTCATCAACCAGGCCAGCGATGACAATGACGTGCGGCAACTGGCCACGCTGATGGCCAACGGTGCATGGGATTACCGCAAGGATGCGGATGAATGGGCCGGGCGGCTGATTCCGCGCTGGACCATCACCCGCCTGGCGGCGGTGGATCGCAACATCTTGCGACTGGCGCTGTGGGAATTAACACATCAGCCGCAAACACCCGGCAAGGTGGTGCTGGATGAAGCCATCAACATGGCGAGGGAATATTCGACCGAAGACAGTGCCGGTTTTATTAATGGCGTATTGGATGCGGCGTTCAAACAGCAGAACAGTTTGCTCACGAAGAAGCCATGACGGGTCGCCGCGTTATCGCAGATCATTTTCATCCAGCAGCACAAAATGTTCTTCCGACAACACCATGCTGGCCAGGGCGGGATTGTCCACATGAATCACCACCGCCGCGGCCCGATGCGGGTCGTTAATCAACCCATACACATAATGAATATCAACTTCCGCGCTCAACAAAGCCTTGCCGATGCGCGCCAGACCATCGCCCGACGCATCCGCCGGCATTTCCACCGCCACGAGTTCACAGATTGAAAAGCGGTAATCATTCTGCCGCAAAATGTCGGCGGCCATGTCGGAGTCACTGAACACAAACCGCACAATCGCGCAATCAACGCCCTGCATCACGGTCAGCGCCAAAGTGCGAACGCCTGAATTTTCAAATATCCCCATCAACGAGGCCAACGCGCCGACCCGATTTTCAACGAATACGGATAACTGCCGCACACACGGCGTGTCGCGTCCGCGTTTGGTGATCGGTTTTTCGCGTGTGGTGGCCATCGCAATATCTTATCATGCACAGTGAAAAAATGTAAGGAAAATCCGAGGTATCCATTTCATCGACCGTGGCAATATTTTTTGGCAAAGGGCGGGTAATGGGCCTGAGGGTGAACCGGCATTCGTCTTAGCGCCGGCATTTATGCCGCTGGCTTCGGTATTCCTGCGAAAGATTATGGCCACACCCATTTCATCAACCGTGGCAATATGTTCGGGCAATGCGCCACAACCGCCCCATTCACTTTTTAGCCGCGTGCGCTTGCGCCGCGCGATTTGCGCGACAATGCCGCCGCGCGTTTTTCGGAGCCACCGTCAGACGCGGCCATAAAGATAATCATGCAGATAGCTGAGGGTGACTTGTTGATCGCTGGCATGACGGGCATTGAGATCACCAATGGAAATCAACCCCTGCAGCCGCCCTTCACTGTCACACACCGGCAGATGACGCACGCGCCGGCTTTGCATGATGGTGCTGGCATCTTCCAGTGAAGTGTCCGGCGAAACCACCACCACATCGCTGGTCATGACTTCGCCGACCGTCACATGACGCGGACTTTTTTCTTCCGCCACGACGCGTGTGAGAATATCACGCTCACTGACAATGCCGATGATGTGATCTCCTTGCGTCACCATCAATGAACCGATGCGATGTCGATTCATCTTTTGTGTGGCTTCCAGAACGGTTGCGTCGAGACTGATGGAATGGACGTGACTGGATTTGCCCGCCAGAAGGCTTGCAACGGTGCTCATAGGCGACCTCCTAAGAAAAGGAACCAACTTGAGCTGCCGCCGAATGTTGCGACAGCCGGAAATGCCGTCGGCTAATAATTACTATACCCGTCGTCCCGGCCAATGCAACATTGTGAATAAGATAACGATGTGGGTGCGTGACACTTTATGCGGGTATGGTTTAATTACGCCGCAGACACGATACCCCGGAGCACCGTCATGGCAATGCGGTGCCGTTGGGGTTCGCAGGGAGCGCAACGGCACCGGGTTATCACCACGGTGCTCGGGGGAGAGACTATTGCGTTATCCGTAACCCGCATAAAGTGTCACGCACCCTAACAATGTCGCGTATA
>JAKBAC010000026.1:0-25036 GCA_021809365.1 Planctomycetota bacterium
CCCATTCCGAACAGCACCGTAAAGCTCTGACGGCCGATGGTAGTGCTTACGCGCGAGAGTAGGTGAGTGCCAGATTTATGACCCGGGCGGATCGAAAGATTCGCCCGGGTCTTTTTATGCCCACGATCGGTTCGTTTTGTCAACCGTTTTCTTTGACCATAAATCAATAGCGGCTTTGCGCGGTTACTGCGGCAAGATTTTCACGGCGACGATGTGCGGCTGCACCACATTACCGTTATTGCAATAGGAGCGATCAATGATGGCGATAAAGCGGCGTGTGCCTTCGAGGATGAATTCGGCATTGGCGTTGGTGGCATCGGTGGACATGGAACCCGCGCTCCCCATCGCAATGCCCTGATTGGCGTTATACCAATCCGTGGGCGTATATGCCGTACTGGTGTAATTCGGATTCAACCGCAGCCCTTCCACTAAACCATACACGGCGAACGTATCGCTGCGGACGGTAATAAAGTTTTCCACATCCGCCCAGGCGGCATCGCGCTGCTGAAGATTGGTGGGGGCGACACTTCCGGAATATAGAGCGCCCGCAGTATACACCGTTGGCAGGCTGGCCAGGAGGAAATCAGCGGTGGAGTGAAAACCGGTGGCGTCAGTGCCTGAGGAGAATCCATTGTAAGCGTTGGGATTGGGTATCATCGTGGTCGTTGCGTTGGGCGCGAACAATGGAACCGGTGAAACGATTGGTGGACCCGGACTACCAATTGGCAAGCGTTCGCGGAAGGCCATGGCATCATCCACCAGCAGCGATATGGCGTTGGACGTTGGAGCGATGGTGCCGTTCCATAGCGCCCCATCATCGGAGAAAACGGAACACAGTACATCCGGCCCGGCGGTGTTGATGTTGACTTTCCCGGGCAGGCGAAGCAGATCGGTAGGACCTTCCGGCAATGTCGTTGTGACATTGTTGGAAGTGGAAGCGGTAAAGGCGGCGCTATTGCTGGAGCGATCAGTCAACGTGGTCATCGAGAGGATGGTGGGCGGAATCCCGGTGGTATCAAGCGCGGCATTGGCGGCGGTCAGGGCGGCGCGCGGATCGTAGGCAAAATCAAAATAGATGTTGGCCTGATTGCTTTCGCCACTGAAAATAGGTTCCGCGGCAGTGCTGGTGCTCGGTACATAAGTCGCAGGAGTTTTGTCGTCCGTACCGATGGTGTAGGTTAATGGTATTCCGCTGCCGCTGGGAGTGCTGAAACTTGCTTTACGGGCAATGCAGTTAAAATCGTTGATATTGATCAGGTCATCGTTTGAATCAATGGTGGCGTTGGCAAGAAATGGAAACGCCGTGGAGTTGTAGCCGCTGTAAAAGCGATCATAAAGCGGGATTCCGGGCATGGGCCCACTATCATAGCCGGGCTGTCCCAGGGTATTCGTGGATGGATTCGGGATGCCGAGAATTTCTGGATCAGTTGTTGATGGAGTCAGTGGTGTGGGAGAGGGCGTATCCCAAGCTGAATCACAACCCCATTGCGTGGTATTGTCGCGCATCAGCGCGCTATATAAAGTTTGACCGGATGTTGGCTTGACAGAGCTGAAATCATATTGAATTTCATCTACCTCTACATATGATCCGGGATTGCCGGGATCGGGCCGTTCAAGTTCAATGATGCCGCTTGTCGACATGGCACCTGCGGTATATGAAGTTGAATATGGAGTATTTATATTGCCGGAATTAATTGTAATATTGCCCGAGCCACTGTTGCCGATTATGGTGATAATGGACGAAGCTGGTGAAGAAGATTGATAGGCGGGTATTCCATTGGGAAATGCCGTATACAGATCAATGCTGCCAACCCCTGGAACGACCAGTTGCCAGTCATCAGCAGGAGTGCCATTGCCGAAGCTGATTAATTTATTACTGGCACTGGCGAATGGATTCATTAAATCAACACCAAAACTGACAATTTGGGTTTTATTGCCCTTACTATCCGTTTGAACAGCAACTTCCGCAGCATTAAGGAAAGGCTGTGCGGAATTTCCAACTATTTCCACATTTGGTAACGCCGGTGTTACCGGGTTTGTGCTGGCAGAATCTATGGAGGGTATATTAATAGTCATGGGCCATGTCCCAATGGATGTAATTGCCGACGGATTTGGTGGATACAATAATGCTGTGCCCTTATTACCATTGGCGACCAGGACAGCGGGATTATAACCCGAAGTGCCACTGCCGGTGCCATAGCGGTAATCTAAATAATTTACCACGAACATCAACGCATGTAGCGGCTGGTAGCCACAGGTTATCAGTGTATTTTCCAAGGTTGACATCTCGGTACTAATATTGGCTGAAGTGAATGGAGTGTTGAGATTAATTTTCGGTGGTGCTGAGGTTACCGGAATTGGTGGGGCCAAAGAAAAAGCAGTCCAGATATTTACCGGTGCCACATCACGGGTCCAGGAATCGGTGGTGTAGAGGCCGCGGTAGCCGGAGCCATAATAGCTGGACTCCAGCCCGAGGGTGTTGGGCATCAGTGTGGCAAGTCTTGAATAGAAGGGTGATCCGAATGGCATTCCTCCCGCCCCGCCGGCGGTAAGCAGGTCCAGCTCGCTGTTGGCACCGAAGAGGGAAAGGTTATACTGCGTGGTTGGGGAGGCCACGGTGGGATAATCCTGCTCATAGTCATTGAGGCCGCCGATGCCCGCAGCCGCGGCAAGTCCCGCCTGCCAGTTGTATAGGGTATAGCCATAGGAGGAATAATTAACGTAGGACCCCTCACGGCCTGCCGCAGCGGACGTGCCGCTCTGGGCGTTGGCTGGCGTATCGGATGTATTCGCATTGACGGCTGAAGACAGAATTGGGCAGGCATCGATGTAGGGGCCATACTGTGCCAGATACCCATCTGCATTTCCACCCGCGTCAGTGGAGGGAATCCATCCGGTGTTCAAATTCAAAAATGAAGACATATCCATAATCCGCACGGCAAAGCGGTAACGGGTGCCGTTGGGATCGCTGTAGGGCAGCATGTTCCACATGGCATCAGGGGTGCCGGTGGGCTGGAGGCCGTTGGAGTAGGGGCCTGGAGATGTTGTAATGGGATTGTATGTCCAGCGCGGTTCAACGACGCTGGCGTTGGGAACCACAATATTTGTGGCGCTGGCGCTTCCCCCGACCGACCAAGTCAGGTCGTAGGCACTGGTGGCGGGATCATAAAGAAGGGGGGTAAGTGTACTGAACAATGGCATTGCGCCGGTGGTGGTATTGGATCCGGTGGCCGAGGCGTAACCGGTGGAGGGCGTTGATGCGAGGGACCAATTGCCGGTGCCTGGCAAACCTGCAACCACATTGGCGGAGCCGGTGTAGACATACCGCGATCCGAGATAATAGACTTCCTCGCCGGGGACATAATAACTATTCGGCTCGTACGGCTGGTTATTCACCAGCCAGGGTTCGCTGGGGGCATATTGGGTCGGGGTGGGCTGCGTGCCGACGGTTACTGATTGATAGAATTGCGGAGCGGATGCCGGCGCAGTTGATGACATGGCTCCCACTTCCGGATAATCCCAGAAGCGGGCGATCTGCGGCGTCGTGGGGGAGAATGTGCTTTTTTTGCCGGAAATACTGCCAATGGCCAACGTCTGATTTTCTGAATCCAGGGTCTCATTCAACATCATCCCGCGCACAGTATTGAGCACCCCTTCCTGCGCCATAGTTAAGCTCGCGGAGCTGTTGCTGGCATAAGCGGATTGTTTGTCCGTACTGGCCATCAGGATAAATACTGAGCCCATGAGGGCCAGGAGAACCAGCAGGGCGATGACGAGCAGGAGGATCATGCCGCGATCGCGGCGCTGCCGGCCTGTTGCGAGCAACGTATCTTGAAACGGCTGCCGCTTTCCATTGGCACGCGGTATCTCCGTTTGATTGAAAATAAGGAATGCACCATTGTTTTGTTCGTCACTGTTCATCATATTGATCTATTCTGATGTTCCATATTCAATACATCGGCTTCTGGCGGGGACCATTAAATAGTGAAAAATGATGGCAAATCCAGCGCGCGAACCGACACCCTTTTCATCCCCATTTATCATCGGTCTGCTCCAATCCCCATCTTGACTAATAACGTGATCCCATAGCCCGATAAAGAAGTCGAAATCGATACCTGTCGCGTTTTAATGGAAATGTCGGAGTCGGTACCTTGACAAATTTCTTTCTGATAAGACAATCTCAAATTGTTTTCGTGCGAGATGGCATCATGTTTTCCCTGCGAAAGTTGAGCCTTGAAATTTATACGCGACAGGTCTTGGCGATGTGTGCCATTGCCTTGGCGGCCATCGCTGGATGTACTGAACAGCGCTCGCAATCGGCGGGAAATCTTACAACCATGCCGCGGGCGTATTAGAATAGCCGTCTCCGGAACGTATATAATAACGCCGAGTGTCGAATGGATTGGGTTTTGGTGTGCGTGTGAGGCGTATGGTTTATGAGAACTCTGCTGGGGATTTTTTTCTGGGGTGGCGCGCTGGTGGTGTTGGTGATCCTCGGATGGCTGGTGATTCTTGCCATTCGGCGGCGTGTTACCAATCCACCGATGGAAACGATGGGGTTTGGCTTTTCGCTCAAGCAGATTGACGCCATGTATGAGCGCGGAGAAATCACCGAGGATGAATTCAAGGCCCTCAAAGCGCGCAAAGCCCAGCAATCGGCCCGGATCGCCGAGAAATTTCTGGCTACGCCGGGACACAAACCTCCCACGGCACCCAAAGAATAATGGAAAAGTTTGTAACTTCAGTATACTGGTGCGCAGAATCTGTTTCGGTGACTTGACGCGACGGTGCTCGCATTGCATACATGCCGATGCGTCTCGGGGGCTTGAATTCGTGGTGGATAGTCAACCAATCAAAGATAAACAGCACACCGCGTGGGTGTCGCTGCTGGCGAGCTTCACGATGACCATCTTGAAGTTGCTCATGGCGCTGTTGACCGGTAGCCTGGCCATACTTTCGGATGCGTTGCACAACGCTGTCGACGTGTTGGCAACGGTGATCACGCTGATTGCGGTACATATCAGCGACCGCCCGGCGGATGAAACGCATAATTATGGCCACGGCAAAGTTGAAAATCTTTCAGCATTTACTGAAAGCATCATACTGGCCTTGACGGCGGCGTGGATTTTCTGGCGGGCCATCGCTGATTTTGGCAGTCCGCACCGGCTCTCAACCTGGCCGACGATCGTGGCGATTGCGGTATTGTGTGTTGCCATCGGCGTGGACATCTGGCGAACATTGCAGTTGGTTCGATCCGCAAAGAAATATGGCAGTGAAGCCTTGCGGGCCAGCAGCGTGCATTTTCGCATGGATTTGATCAGTGCGGGCGTGGTACTGGCGGCCCTGCTGGCGTCGCTGTTAAGCGATGGTCGCTTGGCGTGGATGGATAATGTCGGCGCGCTGGCGGTGGCCATTCTGATGATCGGGGCATCCGGACGTCTGGCGCTGCACTCGGTGGATGTGCTGGTGGATCGTGCGCCGGCGGGGGTGGACAAAGATTTGCAGGACATCATTCGGCGAGTTCCGGGGGTGATGGATGTGCCACGCATTCGCGTGCGGCAGGGGGGTAATCGGCGGTTTGTGGATACGACCATTCGCGTGAATCCCATGGCCACGCTGGAAGAGGGACACCGCATAGCGACATCGGTGGAATTGGCCGCGTCCAATGAACATCCCAGTATTGATATTACCGTGCATGTGGAACCGGGGGATGCGGAACCGAGTTTGGCGGCGATTGTGCGCAGTCTGGCCGAGGCGATGGGACTGTCGGTCCATGCGGTCCATGCTCATACCATTAACGAGCGTGTATATTTGAGTTTTCATGCGGAGTTCAGTGCGGACATTACCGTAGCCGATGCGCATGCGAAAGTCACCGAATTGGAAAAGCGCATTCGATCGCGCTTGCCGCAGGTGGCGGAGATAGCCAGCCATATTGAACCGGCACCCACCGGCGGTGGATAATTACAGGATGCGGAATGCTTTATGGAAAAGAAATTGAATGTGGCGTTGAAAGAATGGGCTGTAGTTTGTGATGCGGTGCTGGCGGGGCGGCAGCCCATACTGCTGCGCAAGGGCGGAATTTACGAGGCGGCAGGCGAATTTGAACTTGAACAATCGCGGTTCGCCCTGTTTCCGACGGTATTGCACCAGAAGCCCGAATTGGTGAAGTCGGCATGGCGCAGTGCGATTCAATCTGTTGACCGTGAGCCGGAGAGCATCACCATGCGTGGCTGGGCCGAGGTATTCTGGATTGGCCGGGTGCCGGATCGCCGGGCGATTGATGCTTTGGATGATTTGCATCTGTGGGATAAGCCGCTGATTGATATGCGATTGAACTACCGCCCGGACTACCCATTATATGTCATTGTGGTGCGTGGATTGGTCTTGCCGCAGCCGGTGACGGTGGCGATGAACGAGGCCTATGCCGGATGCAAGAGTTGGGTGCCATTGCAAGAAAGTATTGATATCAATGGAAGTCGAGCGGTGCTGGCGGATTCGGCGCTGGCGGCAATACGGGATCGGATCACGAAAACATTCGGCGGCGTACCGCCAACGGAAATCACGCATGGCAACCGATGAACAGTTGTGGCGGCAATGGTTTGAATCGGTCTGGAAGCAGCGCGAGGAAGTGGTCTATCCCGCGCTGTTCGGGCCGTTGACCGGCAACATCCATACACTGTCGGCACGCTGGTTTGAAGAGATGGGATTTAAGGATGTTGATCCGCGCTGGTTGACGCATGGTGTGCTGGAATCCGCGCCCAATAACAAACGTGAGAACTGGCTGTATGTCACCAGCGGATTATCCAACCCATGGGGTGTTGATCCGGCGGAAATAAAGCCAAATGAGTACAGCGGGCTGGGATTCGAATTTTTTATTCAGACCGCGCGGCCCGCGCGCTGGGCGGTGGATGTGTTAAGTTCCCTGATGGCTGTACAGATACTCGTGGCGCAGGAACTGGTGGCCGGTGAATTAATCGAACCATTTGATCGCGTGCCACTGGGGCGGGGAATGGACGGATCCGCGCAATGCGCGGTAAAGAATCTGCTGATACTTCCACCGGAGCATATTCCGGCGCGGGGGCACCTGGATTCGGGCGTATTTGATCTGTTTTTATGTGTGGGTATTACGGATGCGGAATTGCTGTTTGCCAGAGCGCAGGATGGAACGGGACTGCAAAAGCTGCTGTTGCATCACGGGTGTCTGCCGCTAACCGATGCGAGCCGGAACAGTGTTGTGTAGTTGGCCGCCAAGGGTGGGGCCGCAAGAAAGTGTATGTGTAGATGGTGAATCAATGTTGCAAGAAGGACAAAAATGCCCGCGGGGTCGTGCTGATCGCTCTGTTATCGCTGGCGCTGGCGGTATTGGTATTTGCCACCGGCGTATTGCTGCTGGTTGATCCGCATGGCTGGCTGCTGGGCATGAGCATGTATTGGATAGATCGGTTGGGATTTATTCCGCATACCGGGCCGCACGGAACCGGCCCGCTGCCGGCAACATGGATTCTCTTTTCCGCGTTGATGATGTACACGGTGATTTTTGTTCTGGAAGGAGGTGGCATGCTCCTGCAAAAGGCCTGGGCGGAATATCTGGTACTCGTGGAGTTGGCGTTGCTGCTGCCTCCGGAGATGGTGGAAAATTTCTACCAGACCGATTGGCTGCGGTTGCTGACGCTGATATTTAACGTGGTGATATTTATATATCTTGGTTATCGCCGCTGGCAATCATACACGCGCGGCGTGGCGTGACCAGCCCACGGCAACAGGGATTGTGCCTGTGATACCGCACTAATGTTTCATCACATGTACGGCAGGTTGACCATCAGGATCAGGAGCGTTCGCGTTCGCGATTTGGAAAACGTTCCTTTTTTGGTGGAGGGGCAATACCACGGGCTTCCATCAATGTCTTGAGTTCGCGCTTCTCGGCTTTGCGCATCTGGCGGCGGCGTTTTTCACTGGGCTTCTCAAAATAGGCGATGCGCTTCATATCTTTAATAAGTCCCTCTTTTTCACAGAGCTTCTTAAAGCGACGAAGCATTTGATCAACCGTTTCATTACCGCGCGATTTTACTTTTAACATAGGTACTCCGCCAAACCGGCCCTTATAAATCAACACTTCACCCTTAAGCCATCCGGCCCGGTTCGCCGGAGACCGTTTGGCTTAAGAAGGGTTCCCCCCACCAGTCAGTAAGGGAATTTTCAAGAAAAGTAGTATAATGCGGCCATGACCAGGTGGCAAGCAGGCGGGCCGGCCTGAACAAAATGGGGTGGCAATACATCCGTGCCAAATGCCGCGGGCCTGCCACCGCATTTTAGCCGCGTGTGCTTGCACCGCGCGCTGTCGGCGGAAATGCTACCGGGATATGGAACAATCGTCGCTCCAGAAAAAGGGAGCGGATGTGTGCAATAGGGTGATTGAATCGGCGTTGATGTTGTTATAGAGGATGGGTATGGACGCTCAAGTGTTGACGGTAGTGCTGGCCCAATGTCAGGCTGGTGACAGCACGGCGTGGGATGCGCTGGTGGATGGTTATTGGAAGCGATTGTATGGATTTGCCTGGCAATCCACGAAAAACCGGGATTTGGCACATGACCTGGTGCAGGAAACGTTCCTGCGGGTGGTGCAAAAGCTGGAGCGATATGATCATCGCGATAAGTTTGAAGCGTGGCTTTTTCGCATTCTCGTAAACTTGATTCGAGATCATAGCCGTTCGCACGTTCGCCGCCCACTGCGTTCAACAGTTATTGATCGCATCACCGGGGTGGAAATGACCGATGACATGCCGGGGCGAACCGGTCAGCCGGGCGATCCGGTGGATCATCAGGAGGATGTTCAATTGCTTTATGAAGCGCTGGAACATCTTCCGGACATGGATCGGCAGGTATTGCTGCTGCGTCATTATGGAGAAATGCCATTCAAGGATATTGCAAAAATGCTCAACTGCCCGTTGGGAACCGTTCTGGCAAGAGCGCATCGCGCATTGGAAAAGTTGCGCGTATTCATGGAGGTCGATCATGAAGCGGCTTAATCTAAAACAGGCATGTCTACTGGATGTTTCCGGCGAACTGGGAGCCGAAGCCGGCGGCATTCTGCGCGAGCATGTGGAAACCTATCCGGCGGCCATGTTTGAATATGATCAGGCTATCGCACAGTTCAAGCGGCTGGAATCATTGCCGCCCCTGGAATCCCAGATGGATCAGCTTGCATTGGAACGCATGAAACAGCGGGTAAAAGATTCGCTGCATGATGCCTTAAAGAGTCGGCGAAAGGCCGCCCGACGACGCACGATCCGGCGTTGGTTTTACCGATCCATGTCCATGGCATCGGGCGTGGCGGCGGCACTGGTTATCATGGCCGGGGTTTATATTGTGCATCAACATATTGCATTCCGGCAGGCCCGGATCATGGACGCGGAAAATACGTTTCAAGAAGTGGCTGACAGTAAATTGCCATACCGCGCCAATGCCTCCATCAGCAGGCTTCGCTCCAGTATTGACAGCTTGGGAACAGACCATGTATTTGACGCCCAATCCGGTGTTGGCAACGCCGGGATCATGCGGCTTTTCAAGGCGTTGGACAAAATTCCAATGCCCATGTCCGGAGCGGATGATGCCGTCGTAGAGAACGATACGATCCAATAATCACCCCCGCGTTCAAAGAGGACCTAGTCATGCGCTTTGTTTTTTTTCGATTGCTTGTATCGGTCTGGATGTTCAGTTGTCTGATGATGGTTCCGGCCCCGTTGCTTTGCGCTGCGGTGCCGACCAAGGCCGCACCCGCGAAAAAGGCGGTATCTCCGCTCTCGGCGCAGCAGATCAATCAGATTATGGATTTTCTCAAAAGCACCGAGCCGGACGTATACAAAAAGGCTTTGATCTTACGCCATTCGGATCCCGCAAAATTCAATATACTGATTGCCGAGGCGGCGCCGAATTTCGCCTGCCTGGAGCGCATGCGAAAAACCGATCCAAAACTGCTGAGTCTCACGTTGCAGGACCTGGCTGATACGCATGAATCCTTCAGAATCGCGGGCGAATTGCGTCAACCGAGATTGCCCCCTCCCGTGGCTCAATTGTTACGGGCGCGCTTGCAGCAGGTCGTGGCGGCCCAATTTGATATTCGTCAGCAGATTCGCATGCATGAGGTTAATGCGCTGGTTAAGAAAATCAATGAGCTCAAAACCCAGTTGAAACATCGTGAAACCCAGCGACAGCAAATAATTGCCCGCCGTGTCGCTCAACTCATCGGCAAGCCGCCCAGCGTCAACTGGTGATTTTGCGTCAAGTTCACACGAGGCTGCATGTCCGGGCGCTGTTGGCGGTAATACCGATTTCCTCATCGGTCAGATAGCAGCCGGGATCAAATCCCAGCCAGTCGCCGGTGGCCGCTTCGGCGCGCGTGCGTAAATTACCATTGCAAACCGACAGAAATCGGCAGGCCTGACAGCGCGCCGGCAGATGCGCTTTGCGATTTCGCAAAATTGCCAGGCGCGGGTCGGATGCTTCAGTCCAAATCCGGCTGAAGGGCTTTTCGCGGACATTGCCGCAGTTGTAATTCCAGGTGAATTGATCGTAATGGACATTTCCCATGGGATCCACGGACGCAATGTTGCAGCCGGAGCGGTTGCCGCCGGTGCCTTCCAGCCTGGCCCGCACGGATCGGTATTGCCGCGGATCGCTTTTTTCCAATTGCAGCAGCAGATAGGCCGCATCGGCGTGGTTGTCCACGGTAAGCACTTCCAGTGGGATGCCCTGCGCATGGAGTTGTTGGCTCTTTTGGAAAATGCGGTCCACCACGGCACGGATTTGCGAAGCCGATAAATCCACTTTTTGCATATTGTCCGCGCGGCCCGCATAGGCGAGGTGATACACGCAGAGCCGTTGCACATCACTGGCCACACAGATATCAAAGATCGCATCAAGATCATCGACGTTCAGGCCATGGACCGTAAAGCGCGCGCCCACCTTGATGCCGCGCTGTCGGCAGCGGCGAATGCCTTCCAGCGTTTGCTTAAAGGCTCCAACTTTGCCGCGGAGTTTATCATGGCGGGCTTCAATGCCGTCAATGCTGATGCCGGCATATTTCAATCCGGATTCCGCCAGATTGTCCGCCATCTTGTCATCAATGAGCAGCCCATTGGTGGACAATGTACAGGCCAGTCCCAGTGCGCGGGCGTGGCGGATAAACGGCAGAATTTCCGGGCGGCTTAACGGCTCGCCTCCGCTGAACAGGACAGCGGGAACATGAAATGCCGCAAGATCATCAAGCAGCGCAATGCCTTCATCATACGTCAGCTCATTGGGTGCCGGCGCATTGGTGGCTGAAGCATAACAATGTACGCAGCGGAGATTGCATGCCTTGGTCACAGCCCAGACCACGACGGGCCGCGGCGTGGCTTCCGATTCACCGCGCGCGGTGCGGTGCCCATAGCGCAGGCGTTCATTTCCGGCTTGATGATCGCAGAGTAAATTGGTTACGCTGAACATAGCGGCAGACTCCTTAATGTGGACGGCGTGGATTCCATGGGTTGCGGAGATATATAAGCGCAATCAGGCTCGGCGGCCAATGGATCGCCGGTGAGGCCATAAGAGCGGGCGCGGCTTCCGCCACAGATTTCGCGATACTGGCAGAATCCGCATTTGCCCTTCAATTTACCGGTATCACGCAAATCGACAAACAGCGGCGCATGTTGATAAACATCCACGACGGAATCGTGTGGAAACTTGCCGCACTCCACGGGCAGAAACCCGCTGGGGAATATCTCGCCGATGTGGCTGATGAACATCACTCCCCGTCCATCATTGGTGCCGACAATATCGGGTATCGTGGGCCGGGCGGTGGAAACACCGGCCCGGCGTTTCATTTTTTCGATCAAAAAGCGGCGATAGTGGGGGGCCTCGGTGGTTTTTATGGCATAGGTGCGGCGGCGGCTCTGTTGATAAAGTTTCTCAAAGGCCACTTCAAATTCCTCGGCGGAAATCCGCTGGTCCGCCAGCGCTCGGCCGGTGGGAACCAGAAAAAATACCGACCAGAGCACAATGGGAAAGGTGGACAGCACCTCGGCGATGGCGTCAATCTGATGGAAGTTGTGCCGGGCGATGGTGGTGTTGATCTGCAGCGGCAGATTACAGGCGGCGGCATCGGCGATGATTTCAAGCGTGCGTTGAAAACTTCCCGGCACACGCCGAAAGTTGTCATGTGTGGCCGCGTCGGCCGCATCCAGGCTCACCGCCAGGCGATGCAGGCCGGCGTGTTTAAGCTTGGCCACCGCTTCTGTGGTCACGAGCCTGGTGGCGGAGGGCGTCATGGCGGTTTTCAGGCCGGATGCCACGGCGCGGTTCACAATATCAAATACGTCGTGCCGCTTGATCGGATCTCCGCCGGTCAGTACCAGCAGGGGTGGTTTGGGAAATTCCGCCAGATTATCAATCAGTGAAAAAGATGCTGCGGTCTTGAGTTCCAGCGGGTGGCGGTGGTGCTGCGCCTCCGCCCGGCAATGTCGGCAGAGCAGATTGCAGGCTCGCGTGACTTCATAAAAGACCACCAGCGGCGAATGCGGAAAATCCTGCGCGGTATAATCCGACCGCGCGGAGTTCATTCCGGGCGGCGTCTGAATTATTTCCTTACTTACCATTGTGCCATCTCCGTAATTGACGCCATGCCGTGATTCTCTATAATATCGACATTCGCATCCAGTTAATGTATTTTAGCGGGACTTCATGATGATTGCCATGTCTGAAACGGAAATTCTTAGTCTTCTGGACACCAGCCTGATTGGCCGCCTGGCCATGGCCGATTCACAGGGTCGGCCCTATGCCATCCCGCTGCCATTCTGCCGCATTGATCGCATTATTTATCTGCGGGTTCCACTGACCGGTCGCAAAGGTGAAATTCTTGCGGTGAACAATCAGGTCTGCTTTGAAGTTGATACGTACACCCCGCAGCTTGATGATTACGCATCCATTCTGATTGAGGGGCGGCTTGTGGCGGTGGACGACCTCGCTGAGAAGGCCAAAATCCGGGCGATCAACGATGCCAAGTACAACCGGTTGCGTCATGCCTGGCGTCCCGGCCATGGCCGCCGAACCGCGTTGGAGGACGTGCCTTCCAGAAAGATCATTCCCGCCATCATCAGTGGGCGGAAAATGTCCCCGCGCGACATTGCATCCTCCTGAGAATCCAGCGGTTGCGAGCCTTGCGATCGTCATCCGGTCGCATTTGCACGGCTTGAACACGTTGCATGCGGTGCCGCCGCATGATCTGGGCTGATACTCTCCACGAGAACGGCCGACTGCCGAAGTTGGACTTCGGCAGTCGCACCGTTTCGTTGGGAGAGAGAGCAAGTTCGTCAGTGGGCGCTGGCACTTTGTAAAAATGCCAGAACCTTTTTCGCCTGGGTACCCGTAAGCCCGGCCTTCAGCCGCATGTACTGGATAATCACACCCCATTGCGCCGGCGTATACTGGGAAGGCGAACGGAGTTGATGACACCGCATGCAGTTTTCGGCCCATATTTGAGCGCCGGATTCATTGGCGGCGGGGTCCTTAATGGTCAGGGGCCATACCGCGGGCTTGGCCGTGGCTGCTGCGGCCGGCTTGGTGGATTTGTTACTGGCGCAACCGGCCAGTAAAAGCAATCCCGCCCCGGCGGCGGCTAACACTACGGATTTGGTGATCTGATATTTCATGATATTCATGGATGTAACTCCTCAAGTCAGGTGCCAACGGCAATTAGATACCAACGGCAAATTGAACAAACATTGCGTCATTCCCGTGCAATCCATTTGAGAGATTGTCAAATTCATACTCAAATTTCAGCACGGCGTTGGAGTGCAGCCAGTAATCCAGTCCAACGCTATAGCGTTGTTCATGTGACGCACCATTGGAGAAATTCGCTGATGCCGGGCCGTCGATACGATCATAACGGAAGGCCGCCATCATCTTGTCGATATATTTTATGCCGCACAGACTGGGTTGATAAGCCACTTCAAGCTGGCCGCCGTTGGACATGCCGCCTAAATCGAAGGTGTTGGTCGGATCAATGCCCTGACCAACCTGATCCCAGGTCCAGCCGCCGCGGAAGCGGAATAATCCGTCGATCTTCTTGTTGACATAATAGGTATTGATGTCAACGGCGTTAATTAGAGAGTTTGTCGTCGTGACGGAGCCATCCGCGCTGGGGCGTGCCCATTCAAACGAATATCCCACTTCGATATTCGGAATCGGAAGGTAACTGAATCGACCCCCGACGGTCTTGCCATTCTGCGCTGCTGGATTCCAGTTGCCGAAGGCCAAGTTGTTGCTTGGGATCGTAGCGCCGGCCCCAGTTGACGTTACCAGAGCCGGGCCGTTGCTCACGAAGAGGAAGTAGGTGAAATAGCCCATGTTGTCCGGAGCGGGGATGCCGCCGCGGGTCCATACGCCCAGTTCATTGCCGGGCAGCAATGCTCCTTCCAGCGAACCATCCACCATCCAGCGATTCCATGGGGCCGGATTGTAGATACCGACGATGCCGCCAATCGGACTGCTGATTAACCCACCACCGAGCGTCATGTAATTATTAAGCTCGTAGTTGATATTGGCGGCTCCCATATCCACGCCTCCCGTCGTGCTGCCGCCGGCCCCGCTGGCGTTGGTGAAGAAATCAAAGCCGGTATTAATGAAGATATTCTTATCCACCCGCACCTGAATCAACGGGCTGGCATCGGCGTAAAATGTGGACGCGGAACCGTTGACGTGTTGAAACTGGAAATTTACATCGCCCGCGATAAGCACCTGGATATTACCCGGTTCCAAGTCCGAAATTTTCTGGCTGTCCTTCATCACCCGCTTGTAAAGCCGTTTGACCTCACGATCGATGGCCGCGGTATCGGTGGTGGCGGTTTTAGCCTGTTTGGCTTTCAGTGCCGCCTGCTCCTTTTGCATCGTCGCCATCTGCTTGGCCATCGTGGCCATTTGCTTCTGAAGTTGCTGGTACTTCTGTTCGAGCTTCTGGTAGTCGGCTCCGCCGCCTGTCGGATCAGCCCAGGCCGCAGTTGCCGGCATGATCGCCAGCAGCGCCGCCAGACTGATGAGAAATTTCCCTTTGTGTGTCATGGCACAGTCCTTTCAGAAACGCACACCCAAAAATCGACGTGGCACACGCGTGCCGAAACGTCCCGTGGATTCCAGTACTCTTCGCAGCTAACTGAATTTTTACCTTGCCTTTACACATTCTTAACAGCTATTCTCCGTCTCGTCAACTTCGCCATTGCATCTTGCAACAGACAACGTGACAACAGAAGAGATCATCCGGCAGATGCCGCGGGAATGAAATCGGGACTTATCCGTAACGCCATATCGGGAAATACTCCCAATAGTGCGTAGGAGTTTTTCCCAGTTGATCTAAGAATATCACCTAGTTATGGGCATTGTTCTATTGATTTTACTGGTTATAATAAAGCGCAATCGGATCGGCTCGCTATGCGGGCCGTCGGAGAATGGAAAACGCGCTGGCTTGAATGATGGGATGGAAGACACGATAGTATGCGTGCCTTTAATATCCGCGCCGTTGCGGAATTAGAGATATGAACACAATAGATGTTGGAGATTGTACTGATGTTATCAAACGTGTCGAAAGCTGTGCTGCTGGTCATGGGGGCGGCTATTCTTGCCGGCAGCGGGAAAGCGGTTGTCTCTTCGGCCCACAAGCCCGTGCCGCTGTCGAGTTGGAAAGCGCCAAACTCGGCATCAAAAAAGCAAAATCCCATCCCCATGTCCGCTGCCTCCATTCAAGCGGGCAAGTCCATTTTCACGCAAAACTGTGAAGCCTGTCATGGCTCCAATGGCACGGGTGACGGGCCGACCGGCGCGTTTCTCAACCCGCATCCTGCCAATTTAACCAAAGCATCCTTCTGGGCACAGGGCGATGGCGCGATTTTCTGGAAAATCACCCATGGCCACAGCCCCATGCCGAGTTTCAGGGATTCCTTGAGCCGCAGACAACGGTGGAACGTCATCAATTACATGCGACATCAATTTGACAAGGGGCATTGATCCCGCGGCGGATATTGCATATCGTCTCTCCCCCGATCACCGTGGTGATAACCCGGTGCCGTTTGCGCTCCCTGCGAACCTCAACGGCACCGCATTATCATGACGGTGCTCCGGGGGGTATCGTGTTGGCGGGGCATTACAGCCAGACCCGCGCAAAGTGTCACGCACTCGACAGAAACTGTCACAGGCCCGGTGGACCGCCCGTCATTGCGGAAGGCTTGATTATTGGGATATGTCGCAAAATCAGAGTAGATAATTCGCCAATTCACTTGCACGGGCACAATGCCTTTAGTTAAAGTGAATTTTACATGCAAGGCGGATTGCATTGGCATTGTGACGTGGCGGAAATAAGTTGGAGTCTGGCTGGAGAAACGGCGATGTGTCATCAATGTGCTGACGGTCCATCCAATCATTCAGCGGTGCCATTTAATCGCCGCGAGTTTCTCAAGTTTGTGGCGGGCGCGGCAGCTCTGGCGGCGGTCGCGGACACGGCGAATTCCACCGCATACGCCGCAACAGCGGACGGCCGATATTCCAGCATTGAAGCCGTGCTGGCCTCTATGAAAGCGGAGCGTATTGCGCGGCGAACCCCGGTGGGCTATCAATCGTCTCCGGCCACCTCCGATCATACTGTTAAGTGGGTACAGGTGGATTTGGGGCGAAGCCGGAAAATCGATCACATCAGGCTCTTGCCGGTCTTGGTCAGCGACTTTACCGCCGCCTATTTTCCACAAAAATTCAAGATTGAGGTTTCTGACGATGAAAGTTTTACCGCATCCACCATTGTTTTTGACCACACGAAGTCCGTGTATCCTCCGCCGGGAGATAAAATTCTTTCTTTCCCGAGCCATGGAATTGCCGGTCGCTACGTGCGACTGACCGCCACGCGGTTACTCAAAAAACGGCTGATGCTTTCCAAGCTTGAAGTATGGTCCGACGGCCATAATGTGGCGGAAGGTTGCCGCGTGACCGATTCGGATCAGATGGTGGTTTATGATGCGGCGGCCGGCGGATATATTACGCCGGCGAAGCTTGCCCACGGCACAAATTCCGATCAACCCGCCTATGAACTACTGCGGAAGGTGTATCCCGAAATGCCGGATTACAATATGGTCACGTTCTTAACCGTGCTAAGCGGGGTAATCGCTCCGCTGACCCGCCAAGCGCGGCCGCAGGGAGAGGGCGTGGTTACGGACAATCCCGGCAATGTGATACCTGTCGGCCGTTGGAAGCCAGTACGCTTACAAGCCCGCATTCCGGAAGGGCGGGATGTGAAAATCGGCGGCGGATTATTTAAGAAAGTCATGGAAAACAACATCGGCTATCTGCTCAACAGCTTCAGCGTGCCGGAACTGCTGCGATTTTTCCATGCACGGGCGGGCAAGGCCAATCCACCGGGATTGCCGCCGCCGATTCCATTCTGGGACACCGATTTACCCGGTTCCAACGCCGGTCGCTTTATGATGGGAGCGGGCAATACCCTGCGCTGGATGGAACATGCCCGGTTACGAAACCGTCTTAATGAGATCGTTGACGGCATTGCGGAATGTCAGGAACCGGATGGTTTTGCCATGGGATACCATCAGAAAACCATCTTCTATTCAGAGCACGGCAATTACACCCGATCATGGGTTACGCACGGACTGGTTGACGCGGGGTATGCGGGCAATCACAAAGCTTTTCAGGTCATTCGCAATTTCGCCGACTGGTTTAATCAATGTCCCTATCTGCCGCAGTTGCTGCGTCGAGCCGGTTTTGGCGTACAGGGAATGATTCCCAGCACCCGGCTCTACTTTACTCCCGTGGGCCGGCCGGAAGATATTCAGGTCATGCAACGCTATTATCAGGAAAATTACTGGTTGGAAATGCTGGCCAATCGTGATCCCGCCGCCATCTGGCTTTACCCTTATGATCATCCACACTGTTATCTGCTGACCGCCGTTACACCTTATTTGGATCAGTACCGTGCCACCGGGGAGAAAAAATATCTAGAAGCGGTATTGGGGGCATGGGATCTGTACCATTGCCAGTGGCAGCATATCGGTGGAGCCATATCAATATGTGAATGTTATTTTTTTCCTCCCAAGTCCGCGTTTCTCAACCTCAAAACCGGAGAAAACTGCGGCAGCAGTTTCTGGGTAAGCCTCAATCACAGCCTGCATCAGTTGTTTCCCGTGGATGAGAAATATTCCAATGAAATTGAAAAGTCAATCTATAACGTGCTGATTGCGAATCAAGCGGGTGACAGCGGCATTCGTTATCACACCAATCTCAATGGCCGCAAGGAAATAGGAACAGCGCGCAACACCTGTTGCGAAGGCCAGGGCACCCGCCAACTGGGATCTTTGCCGCAATATATTTATTCAGTGGATTCAGGCGGCATCTTCATTAATTTGTTCGCCGCATCCGCGCTCACATTTCGCAAAGGCACCGGCTGCGCCACGTTCACAATGACCACGGAGTTTCCATATCAGCCGGAGGTGAAAATCGCGATCACGGCGTCCCGGCCCATGAAGGTCAAGGTCCGCCTGCGTATACCGCAATGGGCGGCCAGGGATATGCCCATTATCATCAATGGAAAATCAGCCGCCGTCGGAACTCCCGGAACCTACCACATTCTAGATCGCACCTGGTCTGATGGGGACACCGTTGCCTTTACGCTTCCCATGAATTTTCGGCTGACGTTGTATACCGGCATTGACCAGGTCACGGATGGCCTGCGTTACGCTCTTGAATATGGCCCGTTACTGATGGCTGCGGTCTCGGCAAACGCGGACCGTGCCGCGAAACGCCTATCCCCGCATAAAGCCCGGAAATTGGCAAGAAATGTAACCGGGTCAACCCAATGGAACCTCATGGCTGCCACAGACGTGATTGAATTGCCGGTGACCGCCGATGAGCTTTCCGGGCGGCTTACGCCCATCGCCGATCAACCCCTGCACTTTGCCATTGATGGCGATCCAGACCACAAGTTTATGCCCTATTGGCAGATTGATCAGGAACTTTTCACCTGCTTTCCCGTCCTAAAAACACCGACATCCTATCCCCGCAGCGCCATCGGACCCGATGACTTGGCGCTGGCGAGCAAGGGTGCAACGGCACGCTCTGATAGTGAATTGTCAACAGCCCGGGGCTGTACCGCCAAACTTATTGACGGCATCGTCGCCACGCCCGCTGATTTTTCCCGTAACCGCTGGCGCTCGGCGGAAACACCCCATCCACATTGGGTGGAAGTGAAATTGCCGAAGGAGGAAATTATAGGCAAAGTGGTCATTGACTTCGCTGATCCACTGGATCATCCCACCAGTTTTCAAGGGCTGATACTTCTGGATGGAAAAGAACATCCGATTTTTGATGTAACAAATTATCCCGGATGGCGCAAATACGTGGCACAAATTTCGCCGGTCCGCACCGATACATTCCGATTGATTATTCGCGAGTCCGCTGATCCGCTGCACCCGAACGCCGCTCAAATCAGCCAAATTGAACTGTATCCTCCCGTGTAACCGCGTCAAGACCGACAGCTTGGGCCGGCGATGGAAGAATAAACGTGTAGATGCCATCATTGATTTCAACGAGGTTCCGCCATGTTAAAAAATCGCTTCATTGTTGCGGCTTGCACGCTGCTGCTGACATCATCGGCCCTGGCGTTTGGTGCCGGACCGCGGGTTATACCGGTATGGCCTCATTTGCATCTTACCGCGGCACAACGCGTATATAAGATTGTGCTAAATGCAAAGTTCGGCCGACTCGTGATGGCACCGGTGCTCTGGCCCACGTTAACGGTATATCCCGCCGCCGATCCCAACGGTTGCGCGGTGATTTGTTGCCCCGGCGGAGGCTACGGTGTGCTGGCGATCCATTGGGAGGGTTCACGCGTGGCACACTGGCTTAACAGCATGGGTGTAACGTGTTTTGTGCTGCGCTATCGCCTGCCGGAAGGCAAGCTGCCGCATGGCGGCGTTCCATGGCCGCTGCAGGATATTCGCCGTTCCATGCAGATTGTTCGGGCGAAGGCGAAAAAGTGGCACATCAACCCGCACGACATCGGTGTCGCCGGCTTTTCCGCCGGTGGATCGGTGGCATCACTGGCCGGCGTTCATTGGCTGCCCGGCAATCCCAATGCTAAAAATCCGCTGAATCGGATCAGTACGCGGCCCGATTTTCTGATTCTCGGCTATCCAGTGATTTCCATGATGCCCGCCATCTGCCATATCGGGTCGCGTGACAATCTGCTTGGCAAAGATCCACCAAAGGATGTTGCGGAATATTTCTCAAGCGAATTAAATGTCACACCGCTTACACCCCCCTCATTTATTTGTTATGCCCAAAATGATTCAGTGGTGTCGCCGCAAAATGAAATTCGCTTTTATCATGCCCTCAAACGCAACGGTGTACCCGCCGAATTGCGGGTATACAAAAGCGGCAATCATGGTTTTGTGACCGGCTCCAAGCAGGGTGTGGACCGTTGGTCTGGCGCGTGTGGACGATGGCTGCGAAAAATGCGCTTTATCGGCCCCGACCATGCGGCCGCGGATCCTCGTAAGTAAGTGATCGTATGGCTGGCGGTGCCGGCCCCGACAGGTTTTTAAAGTTCCAGCAATGAATTCGGGCCAGGAAAGTTCAGTTGATAAATGTAGGCTCATTGAGCAGGTTTCATTTTTTGCATTTGGGATATGAATTACCAAGGGAATGGATTTTATGAATGATCGTCGTGATTTTCTCAAGATGACCCAGGCCATTGTCTTATCCGCGATGGCCAAACCGGTGGATTCCGCCACAAAAAGCTCTTTGGGCTCAGTTGACAGTGCCGTCGTAAAGGCGAGGGTAATTCAGATTGCCATCGGAAACAAAACTCTGCGTGTGCAGGCCCTTGAAACGGACATCCTCCGACTTGATCTGCTGGCACATGACAGGGATGATCCCCATACACCTGTGTTGGATCCTCATGCTGTTTTCTCCTGTGATCCCGCTGCAAAAATCAGCCATACCGCCGCTTCCATACGGCTTCATACGAAACACTTTGAACTGCTCATCAACCGAAATCCGTGTCGACTGACCCTGCTGGATGCACAAGACAAAGTACTCCTGTATCAAACTTCAGGTGAATCATTATGGGTGGACCCAGAGGATCAGGCTCGGAATGGTTTTACATTTCGGTGTGGGAAAAGCGAGCATTTTTACGGCATCCGCACGTCCGGATGTTATCAATCCGATGCTGTTTGGACCTACCAAAATCACCCACTGCCCATGATTAAAGATGGCCGCGGAATGAAAAATGGTATGTATACTGTTGAAGCTGGCAAGCAGGGAAGCGGCGGAGCGCCGTTTGCGTGGACGACCAATGGTTATGGAATTCTGGTTGATTCAGATGGCGGGTATTTTCAGATGGAAGCCGGGAAGATCGGCTTTCATTACGGCAACCCGGAACCGGCACAGTATCCAAAACAGAATAGTTACGGTCGACATTACTTCCGCCCGAACAGTCTGACTGTCTTTCTATTTGTCGGCAATCCCCGGGATATTTTCCGTTCCCTGGCCCAGGCCTGTGGTAAGATGCCGCTGTTTCCAAAATGGGCGTATGGATTCACCAATTCTCAATGGGGTACCGATCAGAAGTCGCTGCGGGAATATCTACAAACATACCGCGCGCAGGATATTCCCATTGACAATTTTACTCTGGATTTTGACTGGAAAGACTGGGGGGCCAGCCATTATGGAGAATTTCGATGGAATCCCGTGAAATATCCGCAGGCTCTGTATCCATCAAATAATCCCGATGCGCTGATCAATTGGACCCGTGCCTTGGAATGTAAAATTACCGGAATCATGAAGCCGCGTATTATTATCAGCACTGTCTACGGGCATGCCAACCCGATGACGACGCAAGGTGCGGCAGCCAAAAAATCAGGTATTTTTCTCCCGACCGAAAAAGCAATCCCGGATTATTTTTCCAAATTGCTGACCATCGGTCTGGATTTTTATAAGCCAATATGTCGCCAATGGTATTGGCGCGCCACATGGGTGCATCAGTGTATGCAACATGGTATCGCCGGCTTCTGGAATGATGAAGCGGATTTTGCCTATATGGGCAATTTCGAATTCCTGCACATGCAGCAGGCCCTGTATGAAGGCCAACGGCAGAATCGCCCGCGCCATCGTGTCTGGTCCATGAACCGGAACTTTTACCTCGGAGCACAGCGTTTCGCTTATGCCACCTGGTCAGGGGATATTAAAACCGGATTTCAAGTCATGCGGCAACAGACCCTGGCGATGATCAACACAATGAATCTCGGTCAGATGCGATGGGCACAGGATACCGGCGGGTTTATCGGCCATCCCACCCCGGAATGCTACACGCGCTGGTTCCAATTTACCGCGGTATGTCCGACCTTACGTACCCACTGCACGCTGGGAGAACGCCGTCAGCCATGGGTCTTTGGTGATCAGGCTTGTCAAGCCGTCAAACAGGCCATCCGCCAGCGCTATAGTTGGTTCTTCTATACTTACGCCATTGATCATGACGCCTGCACCCGCACGGGTATAGGTATCGTCCGGCCCTTAACCTTTGATTATCCCGATGATCACACGGTCGCCGCCATGAGCGACCAATGGATGTTCGGCGATTGGATACTGGCGGCCCCTGTGTTGGAAAAATTGGGGAACCGCAAGGGTGAAGCGATGGAAAGAAGAATTTATCTTCCGAAAGGCGATTGGATCGATTATTTCCGTGGCACGCAGCTATCCGGCGGACAATGGATCACTTATCGGCTTAATGCGGAGAGTTGGATGGATTGGCCCTTGTTTATCAAGGCAGGTGCCATTATTCCCACCGCTGATCCTGTAAAGGCCATTCATACCGCCAAACCGGAAATGATTTATCTGGATATTTATCCCGCCAAGCGGGAAAGCCACGGAAAATTTTATGATGATGACGGTGATTCCTATGATTATCAGCATGGCATGTTCCATCAGCAGAGCATTTCCGTGAAGCGGTTTTCCTCCGTTCATACTGAAATACATCTTTCCGCAAATTCCGGCAGGTATCAATCGTCCGTACAAAATTTCGTGTTGCGTGTCCATGGGCATGCAGCGCGGAAGGTGATGATAAATGACTTGGCGGTCAATGCGGTAATCGATGGTTATGCGCTTTTGCAAACTCCATCAGGATGGTTTACGGATGTGGATGTCATCGGACCGGTAACGTATATCAAGATCCCCGCCGGACAGAAGCTTACGGTGCAACTTCATGGTCAGCAAATGATCCGTAAGGATGTCGAAATCCTGAGCTCCGGGGATGCGTCACTGTCCGGTCCTGCGCCATCAATAGTACCTTTACAAAACAGCCTGCAGATGTATGCTGGATCGCACCTGTTCGCTCTGGCTGCCTGCCAGCGTCCCACAGTGGCCACCAAATACCATGGTTATACTGCGGGCGGATACATTACCGGTTTTTCATTACCAGGTACGGCAGCGACCTTTTATCTCCGTCGACGCAAATCCGGAAGCTATCTGGTGACGTTCCGCGTAGCCAATGCGGATATCAATGCCGTTAAAACCATAAATGTTTACGTCAACGGTCTTTTGACCAGTGAATTGCGAATCGCATCACTGGCCGGTTGGAATGACTGGGAAAATATTGAAATGTATCTGCCCCTGGCAATGGGCAATAATACGATCATGCTGCGGTACGATCAAAATAATACGGGAAAAATTAATTTGGATAGCGTACATATTCCATGGGAACCATCAATCTAACTGAGTCTACATGAAAGGCTCTTGGGTTTCTCTGCGGTTAAAACCAGAATGTGTGCAATCTTAAATATCGAAACCCGCCAACAGCATCAGAGAGGATGCCTGCCACATAAAAAAAAAGCCCCGGCCAGCTTCATCTGACCGGGGCTTCAAGAGAGTAAGGAGTTTCCTATGAATCGCTTCCTGATCCAGCGGTTTTATTCCGGAATCAGGCGGATTTGTTCTTATCCTTACGTTTGCGGCCAACCAGCAGGATGCCCGCACCCATCAGCGCCACGACGCCAAGGGCGGCTGGCTCGGGAACGCTGGCATAAGATGCAAGAAACTGGCTTTCAACCGCTTGCTTTTGTGCAAGAGTCAATACGGAGTTGTAGATCTGGATTTCAGCGATCTCACCAGTAAAATCGGGCGAAAAGTTGGCTCCGGTGCCGATAATGGAAATGGTCCCCTGAAATGCGTTACTTGGATTGAAGGTTCCATCAGCGGCACCGTTCAAGCGATAGATCCCGCTGTTCGCAGCTCCGTCGATACCCGATATACTCAAGCTGGAAAAGGCACCTTGCGGGACTGCGTTTGTACCTGACCCGTAGCCGACCACCGAAGCCCTCAGGGCTTCCTGATTACCACTATAGACACGCCAATTAAGGGAACCTGCTGAGCCGCTGCCGATAATGGAATTAGAGCTGGTGTTGCTCCAAAGGGTGTAAGTCATGATCGTGAATCCACTGGCCGTCGTTAAGTCCAGAGGCGTGGTTATTCCCATCGCCCCGGTGGTATCGGTGACGAAGGAAACGGCGCTGGAGCCATTGGCGGTTGCGTTGGATACCAGCGTGGGCTTGGCACCACCTGCCGCACTGGTAAAGGTGGCGTTGTCGCCGTTGCCGGAGGAATCGGTCCAGACGCCGGTGCTCGCGTTGTAATTAACGGCCTTGTAGTCGACGAGTGGAACCGGCGTAGCTTGGACCGGCGCACCACCGAGGCCTCCGATGGCGGCCAGGCCGCCGCAGGCCAACAACATGGTGGATAAACCAACTGTGCGTTTCATGAGAAACTCCTTGCTCTTCAAGAGCGAAAAACACTTCTGCCCGCTTTTCAAAACCACCGCACGGGCCGCGGCTCGCCGCAACAAGTGTCAACGGGCGCTCAAAACCAGCCAGTCGGGGGCGCTTCAAAACCAGCCACTTTGAGAGGAAAGGGATTGGCCTGTACGCTCGACTTTTTCATTTTTATGAAGGAGTTAAAGCGGTAT
>JAKBAC010000026.1:25046-31036 GCA_021809365.1 Planctomycetota bacterium
TTCAAAACCACCGCACGGGCCGCGGCTCGCCGCAACAAGCGGCAAAAGAAACAATCAATTCCTTCAATTCTTTTCATCGCACCGCGAATCGGAGACTTTTTATCACCAAATCTCCGCTCGCCTTATGTGCAACGTATACTCTACCCGTAAGTATAGTCCGATTGCAAGCGAATGCAAGGAAAATATTATATGATTTTACGACACTATGAATGGCGCGCCAATAACGCCAGGAAATGAATATTCGCATTTCAGATTATAACTTGCTATGATAATGCGACATCGCGCCCATGGGCGTCGGCATAGCCGATGGGACCTGACCGTGCCTGCTACTTACGACGAAAGTAGTCGGCATCATCCCTGATGCCGTGTGCTGATTGCGGTACCTGATATTTCAAATTCAACGGCACGAGGGACCGTGCCTGCTACTTACGACAAAAGTAGTCGGCATCATCCCTGATGCAGTGTGCTGATTTCGGTACCTGATATCACTACTGTCCGGTCATAAGTCCAGTAATAGCAACTGGTTACGACCATGCGGCCGCGGATCCTCGTAAGTAAGGCATCGCGAAAAAATAACCTGAGCATTCTGGCTGGTACTTTTGGCCGCCGGCATCTCCTGCCGCCGCGGTGGTGTGGCTGGAAAACATAATATCTTCGTATCTTCGTGTTAGTGGTGAATTTCTCGTCACCCTCCGTTTACCTCTGTTTCCTCGTGGTTCACAAAAACTCTTTGCGTCCTTTGTTCCTTGGCGGTTAACCTCTCGTTTCTTCGTGTCTTCGTGTCTTCGTGGTGAATTTCTCGTCACCCTCCGTTTACCTCTGTTTCCTCGTGGTTCACATCACCTCCGGGTTAACCGCAAAGTAGCGAAAGAACGCAAAGGGGTGACAATTTCTGTGGTTCACTGACGGGTTTACCACACGGCATCTGGGCGATGCCTGCCACATAAAAAACAGGCCCCGGCCAAATAAATGGCCGAGGCCCATGGAAACGAGACAACGCACTTTCATCACCACATTGACTGCAGCTCATACAAACTGCAACGCATCCAGGAACAGGCTGTTGTCACCTGTCGCATTCATCGCCGCGAATTCCAGCGTGTGGTTGCCGGCGGTGGTGATATTGAGGTTCAACTGCACTGTGTTCCAACTGCTGCCGGATGTGGGGGTATAGGTTCCCACCAATGTTCCATCCAGATATACGCCCAACTGCTGGGTTTGGGACCCCCTGCCGGCGATATCGAATTGCAGGGTATAGGTTCCGGCAGCCGCGAAATCAATCGTCTGGCTGACCTGTCCATTCTGGCCTGCGCCACCCGCTCCGCCACTTTGCAGAAATGCCGCCTGTGTACCGCTGGGCGCGTTGGGCGCACCCCAAGCGGAGCCATTGGCTTCAATGCCGGCGTTACCGGAGAAGCTCCAGCCGGATCCAGCAGGTTGATATTGGTATCCATTGACACCAACAGATGGTGATTCAAAGCTGGCATCAGTGATCGTCGGAAGAGACGCGGAACCGCTGGCATAAGATGCAAGAAACTGGCTTTCAACCGCCTGCTTTTGAGCAAGAGTCAATACGGAATTGTAGATCTGAATTTCAGCGATCTCACCTGTAAAATCGGGCGTAAAGTTGGCTTGAGTGCCAATAATGGAAGTGGTCCCCCCAAATACGTTACTTGGAGTGAAGGTTCCATCAGCGGCACCGTTCAAGCGATAGATCCCGCTGTTCGCAGTTCCGTCGACACCCGATATACTCAAGCTGGAAAAGGTGCCTTGCGGGACTGTGTGTGTACCTGACCCGTAGTCGACCACCCCAGTCCTCAAGGTGTCCTGTTTACCGCCAGAGACACGCCAGCCAAGGGAATTTGCTGTGCCGCTGCCGATAATGCAATTAGAGCTGGTGTTGCTCCAAAGGGTGTAAGTCATGATCGTGAATCCACTGGCCGTCGTTAAGTCCAGAGGCGTGGTTATTCCCATCGCCCCGGTGGTACCGGTGACGAAGGAAACGGCGCTGGAGCCATTGGCGGTTGCGTTGGATACCAGCGTGGGCTTGACACCACCTGCCGCACTGGTAAAGGTGGCGTTGTCGCCGTTGCCGGAGGAATCGGTCCAGACGCCGGTGCTCGCGTTGTAATTAGCGGCCTTATAGTCGACGAGTAGACCTCCAATGGTTGATGCCGACTGTGTAGTAGCACTGGCCTCATTGCTGGCGGTGCTGGTACCGGCGGAATTCACCGCTTCCACCGTATAGTAATAGGCCGTACTGGCATTCAGGCCGGTGTTGGAATAGCTGGTGGAGGCAATGCCGGTGGCGATGGGCTGGGCACTTTCCCCAGCCGAACTGGTGCCGCGGAATATGTCATAACTGGTGGCACCCGATACGGCATTCCAGCTTAGATTGATCTGGCTGCTGGATACCGTTGAGGCGATAAGGTTGGTTGGGGCTGCGGGGGCACCCTTTGTAACTGTAACGTTGGATAGATAATAACTGCCTGGAGAAGAGACGGAATCGAAATCAAAGTTGTAGCCCCACATGCTGTCAAACTCGGCATTGGTAATCGACAATGTAACGGTATGCCATTGGCCATCGGTTGGAATGCTGAACCAGTTGATGTTGTGTTGCAGGCCCGTGGTCGATTCATAGTCGATGCCAAAGCCGGGATCCGATGTATCACCCGCAGCCGCCATCACGGTTGCGTTGATGGTGATCGTCGTATCACCAAAGCCCGCGAAGTTGGGATCCACCTCAAAATACGCGTAGTTACCCGTTGCAATATCCAGTGCGTTGACCCCGCCTATATTCACCGCCGTACCATTGGCGTATGGTGGCATCATATGCAGGCCACTGTCCGTAACCATGCTGGTGCCACCCATGGTTTCGGACACCGACGTCGCGGTGGAGTAATTACCGCCCCATGGAAATGGCTGGCCTTTATTGGCCTGTGCCTGGGCGACCAAGCTTGCCGGCAAGCCGGTAATGAGCACCGGCGCGTTGGTCAGGGTGTAACCCGTCCCCGCGTTCAATGCGGTAACGTTACCGGTGGTTGGATCCACCACATCAACGTTACCACTGAATGAAATCGTTTCAGTGGTACCGGCTGTGGCCCAGAGAGCCATGACCGGCCCGGATGGCCCCTGAAATACAAAACCATAGTCCTTATTGGCGTTTAATTGCACCCATCCCTGGTAACTGGGCTGCGTTCCCACATACGTGGAAAGCGTTTGCATCGCCGTGTACGCCGGTTCCGGCTGATCGCTGGAATTCAGCAGACCATAATTGGGAAAATCCGATGAATCCACAGGAGTAAACCACTCCATAACCGAGAAACCTTCGGCCATCCCCATGCTGTACGCCTTGAATAAATCCTGCCCTTGCGTGGCGGCGGTGATGTTTCCGCCGATTCCCTCCCCCTGTTCCGTGATCCAGACCGGATCATTGGCCGCCGCAGGGTCATTGGCCGCGAGCATCTTGTGAACCGTTGGAACGATGCTCATATAATCCCCTTCCCAGCCGTTGTCGATCTGCCCGAACACTTCATAGGGGTGCACGGCGACATAATCAAAATGGCCCGCCGCTCCATTCTGTATGGCCTGTTCCAGATAATTGAGGTTTACGCTTGAGGTGCTTAATCCGATCTGCACGTTTGGATTTGCCGCCTTGGCGGCGTTATACGCCGCCTCCACCACTGCGGCATATTGCGCCGGTGTGCCGCCGGACGAGAAGCCCTCCGGCTCGTTCCAAACTTCAAAGTAATTGATTTTTCCAATCGTATCGGTGACAACAGCCGATACGTACGCCGACCACGCATTCAACTCGGTGGTACCGATTGGAAACGTGTGCGTATTTCCGTTTGGATTATCCCATGCCGCGTTGTAGGCCAACAGTCCGCTGATATTCATATTATTGGCCTGGGCGGTACTGATCATATTGTTGAGTTGTGTGAAGTTGTAGGCCCCACCCTGCGTGGGTTGTATGCTGTTCCATTCCGGCGTCAAACGCGCCCATCCTATATTGGCCTTGGCAATGGGGGGCATCCAGGAGGTGTATGTGCCGGAGCTTACCGCGGAGGGGGCCACGCCATAAGGATTTAAGACCGCCGCGCTAAGGTACATGCGCGGTTCAAGAGTTTCAATGAGATACGGATGCGGCTGATGGGCGGCCCGGCTGGCGGGATGTCCGGGGGCAGCGCTGCCGCCGATTTTGAAATCGATGGATTTGACCAGGTTGGAAAGATAACGAACCGCGGACGTGGACAGCTTACGTACACCCATGGAGCACCTCGCTTAAAAAAGGACCAACATGACTTAAATACGCAACGCGAACCATTCGCGTTAAAAACTTTCATCCGCCAGGGAACCGTGAAGAAGGCGATTCCCTTTTCCATCGACCTTGTATGAAGACACACAAGGTACCACATGCCAAGCGATAGATATGCAATCGCTCATTGCGGAAAGAAGCGTACCACCGCATGCCAGTTGACACAAGAAAATTCTCGGTCGATTTCGATAAAATCTCATTTGATTTTACGACGCACTGGTTATAGGATATTTAGCATGATATGGCCATATTTATAGCAGATTATCGGTTCAGGAGATTGACATGATTGCAAATTACGACACGACGCATGGATATTTTCCGGTCGATGACCAGGTTCTCGCAACGGGTTTTTACCTTACCGGCGCGGGGAGGGAACGCATTGGCCCACACCAGCATTATCCGCTGCCGAATCATCCGGATATGTATGAATTCTCATGGAACACCGGACGCGTGCTGCCGGAGTATCAATTGGTTCACATCGCGTGCGGATCTGGTGAATTTGAATCGCGCGAAACCGGCCCGGTGCGGATTCAATCCGGAATGGCGATGATTCTGATGCCTGATGTGTGGCATCGCTACCGCCCGGACAGCAAGACCGGCTGGGAGGAATACTGGATTTCATTCAACGGACAACTGCCGCATTTATGGCAGCAGGCCGGCGTTATAACTCCGGCGACAGCCGTCTGGCGGGTTCGGCGTAGCAAGCCCATGGTCAAGCAATTGGAACATATTGTGCGGATCGCCGCTGAAAGGTCGCGGGATGGATTATCCCCTTCATTTTCCGCCCTGGCGATTCTCGCGGGGCTTTTCGGGCAGTCCACGCAGGCGGGCCCGATTACGGAAAATGGAGTCGAACAATCATCCCAAGCGCCGCGATCCAATGATGCGCCGCGACCCAATGATCCGGTGGTACAGGCCGCACTGGGCATTATCTGGAATTACAGTCATCGGAATTTATCGGTAAGTCAAATCGCCGAACGGATCGGCGTAACGCGGCGTAAGTTGGAGCGGCACTTCGCGGCGGCCCGCAACAGCTCCGTGCTGGAGGAATTGACGACCTGCCGCTTATTACGGGCGCAGCGTATGCTGCGGGAAACCCATCTGCCGATCAAATACATTGCCCGCGCCGCCGGATTTACCTCCCCGGAATATATGGCCACAGTATTTGGGCGCCAGTTGCACACGACACCGCGGCTATGCCGCGCGGGGACTGAGGTGGGAAGATAAGGCATCGCGAAGAAATAACGTGAGCAATTATGGCGCAGGAATTTTGACCGCCCGCGAGGCGCATATCCGCATGGATTCTGTAACGAGCGGGCAACGCCGCCGGCGGCCAAAAGTACCAGCCAGAATGCTCAGGTTATTTTTTCGCGATGCCTAAGCGAAAGTACAGGATTCGCACTTAATCCTACAACGCTACTGGGATAGTGCCGAGACGAGCGACCATTGCCCCAGATGCAAGGAGTGGTGGCGAGAACCGGGTCCAAAGACCCATTGAGCCACCGCGACGCCGCCAGATGGGGCAATAGTCGCTCGCCCTTCGGGTGGGACGGAAACGGCCCGCCTGCTTCGTTATCGTGCCTCGATGTATCTGACGGATACGGTTCTTGGCCCGATGCCTCGCATTCGGGCCGTTTCCGTCCCATCGCGGCACTATCCCAGTAGCGTTGTAGGATTA
>JAKBAC010000027.1 GCA_021809365.1 Planctomycetota bacterium
TCTATAGTACATCGGCCACGTCCGCTGCACGTAATCAGAATCCTCCGCCGAGGTCGTCCATTGATGCCCCTGTGCGGTCACTTCGCCGTCCATATAAAAATTCACGCACAATCCGAACCGATCGGCCAGGGCATAAAGATTCGGCAATTCTGTGCGATTATAAAGATCCAGGTGCGGATCAGCCCATTTTCCTGCCCGCTTATAATCGCCAAAGTTTTCGTCAAAGGTTTTATTTTCCCGCAGAATAAAGACCACATCGTGGATATGGCGGCCAATAAACCGCGCGGCAATTTTATTTTGCGCCGCCAACTTTGCGCGTTGCGTTCGGGAAAAGCCATTATTTGCCAAAGCGGTATGCGTCCAGGCGGCCAGGTGCGTGGGCAAATCATTAAGGGCAATGCGTTGGACCGTGCCCGGCATGGAATCGCCAACCCATTGATAATGCGGATTGGGCGCTGATCCCAGGCCCTTGGCGGAGACCACATACAAAGCGTGCTGATAGATACATAGGTTAGTTGGATACCAGCCGGTAGGAATTAAGCCTTCCGGCTTGCCGGTGGCGGCATTAAAAACCGCCACATCGTCATTGCCCGCATTGCCGGCAAATACCTTGCCGTCCGCCACGGCCAGCGCATCAGGAAATGATCCCGGCGGAGCATCACGGTAGGGGCGGTCCATGGCCATACCGACAATAGCCAAGTGCGTGGTGTTGATCTCGGTAAGAATATCTGCGTTGGCGCAGGCCACCCAGACATTGGCGGACTTTCCCACCGCCGCCAGCGCGGTGGGGTGAACTCCGGGCAGTTGATTCCCTGGGCCGGTAGGCCCGCCGATGCGAATAAAGCCCACGGGTTGCAGGGTTCGAGCATTGAGAACCGTTACGCCATTGTCGCCCCAATCACTGACTACCAGACGACGGCCATGATCCGCAGTGACCACTTGAAAGGGCATGGCACCGGCATTGGCGTAAAGGGTATGGCCGGTTTGCACGTTAATCCGGGCCACGCTGTTACTTAACAGTCCGGTGGTAAATACATGTCGGCCCCGCTGTCCTACCGCTGCAGAATCGGGATAAAAATCCCAGGCGGAATGCTTTTTCCCCCCGGTCGAGGGAATAATTTCGCCGGATGTTCCGGCAGCTTTTTCCCCCGCGGGATCAATGTGTTCGCCCTGATAGGTATACGGATACTGCTTTTTCGGAAACGCCTGAAAAGCCAATGGATATTTGCGAAGAAACTTCAGCGTTCCTCCAGGAAGCACCTGCAACGCCAGCACATTATTGGAAATACCTCCGGCGGCATACACCATACCGTGCGGCCCGGCGGCCAAACCCTGGAATAGACTTTGCCGCGAAACGCCTGGAAGAATTGTGTTGCGCCATGCTCGCCCCTTGAGGAATCCGACCTGAGATTGCATCCCCAGATTTTCCGCATTCATAAGCGTCAACGTATGCCGAAACGCATCTCCCGCCGCCTCCACCACCACATGGTTCCCAACCCCCACAACCCCAATGGCAAAATTCGGCACCATCGCCATCGTGCCAACCGGGCTGATGATTCGATTCGTCGCGGTTTTATGAAGTGTGGTCCCGGCACGTTGCGCCGCCATCGCAGAAACACCCGTACCCGCTACCAAGGTCACCGCTACAGCCATAACGCCACATGTGACAATAACGGCAGCCAGCGGAGTCTTCACCAGCTTACGCGTGACACGAAGGGCAGGAAAATGAAAACTGCAACGCCACGAAGACCGCGCGCTTCTTAAAACCTCTGCCATCAGTCCAATATAGAATTGCATTCTCATGCCGCCATCCCTTTCAAAAAATCTCCCCATCCAAACCGCTCCCCAATCAGTCCGGAAATAATAACACAAAACCAACCCCTCCATCGCTCCCAAGCCCCAGCGTCACCCGACATAGCGCAATTTCCCGCGGAAAAGGTACCTGACACCTTTATTTAAAAAAGGTGTCAGGTACCTTTTATTCGGCAGGGGTTGCATCATAATCTGCGACGGGGGCGTGTACCTGCGGCTTCCATTGGATCCATTTCCCCGCAGCCCCAATTTCCGGCAAATAGCTACTGATGATCTTCACCGGTTGTCGGGCGTTGTACGAATGTGGTATAAATTCCCTGGCGAATGAGGTTAATAATTTTTGGGCGGAGGTGCTGGCAGGATTCTATGCTGCGTGTCAGGGCACTTCTCTATGCTCGAAGGGTGCCGAGAATGTTTCAACCCCGGGCCATCGGCGGCTGCATTGCACATTGCGCCTGTTCCAAAGGCACGACGCCCCTGTCTAACGTCCCGCCCATCGAGGCGGCTGCACGGGAATTAAAAGGCTTAATTATTGCCAGTCTATCCCTGGCGTGGATGTTCTGCCAAGTCACAACATGCCGAAAGCTGCCCTATGCGAGGGCGGGGGCGCAATGAACTCAGCAACGGAATATATTCTCTGGCAACTGGCTGATACCAGCTTTCCCACGGGAGGTTTTGCCCATTCCTCGGGTTTGGAATCCGCATGGCGCCATGGCCTGGTGCGTCGTGAAAATATCAGCGACTTCTGCCACGATCTGATCCGGCAAGTTTCCATGCAGACGGCGCCGTTTGTGGCGGCAGCCAGCCAAACTCCTACGCGAATCCGATCCTTAGATAGCTTGTATCATGTCATGTGCACCAATCACGTGGCGCGCCGGGCCAGTATTCTTCAGGGCAGTGCGTTGCTGCTTGCAGCCCAGCGAGCGTTTGGCCCGGGGGAACTCAAGCGTTTGCAGGAAGCGCACTGCATCTGCGAATTTAACGGACATTTCGGCCCCGTATTTGGAGCCGTCTGCGGTCTGGTGACTATTGAACCATTGGCAGCCGTGAGACTGTTATTGTTTGGCACCGTGCGACAAACGCTGTCGGCTGCGGTAAGGCTGGGAATTGTTGGTTCCCTGGAAAGTTTGCCCATGCTTCCTGCCATGACGGATCTTATAGATCAGGCCGCTGCCGCAGCACTGAATCGACTGCCCGAGCACGCCGCCATGCCATGTCCTCTCTTAGATATTTGCCATGGCAGCCACGACCGTCTCTATTCCCGCTTGTTCCAGAGTTAGTTTATTAAGGAGCAGTGTTTATGCACAGAATAAATTCCGATGTGGGCCACAGCCATGATCCTACCGACCATCCCGGGTCATTTCCGCAACGGGCTAAGCCGCTGAGCCGGGATTACCACCAACGGGCCTACACCGTGGGAATCGGCGGACCGGTTGGCAGTGGAAAAACGGCTCTGGTGCTGGCTCTGTGCCGGCACCTGCGCGATACTATGAGCCTGGCGGTGGTTACCAACGACATATTCACACGGGAAGACGGCGAATTTCTCACAAAAAACGCCGCGCTTCCCGCCGAGCGTATCGTCGCCGTCGAAACAGGTGGGTGCCCCCATTCCGCCATCCGCGAGGATATTTCCGCTAATTTGCTGACTTTAGAACGCCTGCATCGGCGTTTTTCTCCGGAGCTGATGTTTGTTGAGTCCGGCGGAGACAATCTCGCTGCCGACTTCAGCCGCGAGCTTGCGGATTACACTGTATATGTCATTGACGTGGCCGGCGGTGATAAAATTCCGCGAAAAGGCGGACCCGGTATAACCCAATCCGACCTGCTGGTAATAAATAAAACCGATCTGGCCTCCGCCGTCGGAGCTGATCTGGCCATTATGCAACGCGACGCTCTATTAATGCGGCAGGACGGCCCCTTTATTTTTGCACAAGTTAAACATGATCAGGGTGTGGCCGAAATCGCCCGGCATATCGTGCACGCGCTGCACCACGCCCTGGGGCGGCCGCATGATCATGCACACTGACCCCACTTATTGATTGTGCCGGAAAACCAGGGAATTCGTGAGCACGCTTTGGTTTGCCGTACGCGACCTATGGACACACCGTGGCGTATGCAGTTGCACGGGGATCACCGATGACGCAACACACCCGGCTCGACAACAGCCGCGATGGCATCATGGCTGCCTGCGGCACGGGGCCGACAGCGTTTGTTTCCCGCATAGCAAATGACCAGTCAGACGACCCGTTGCGCGCTGCATAGGCAATCGCGGGCGAAAATATATGCGTATATTCCCCTTAATGATGGACTTCATCGCAATGCGGTTCTACCCGCGGCGCATGGCACGTTATTTGCATCAGTTTACGGCAGTGGCTAATTCCTGGTTAACGTAACCGGGTTAGATACCGCTTGGGTGTTTGCCGTTTTGGATCGTTTGATTCACACGGCAGGAAAAATGTCCGACGGTAGTTTTTGTGTCGTTCCTTTTTTAGGAGCTGTCATGTCTGGCTTGCTTTCATCCTCAATACAGTTTGTTCGACGGTGCCGCAGGAAGCTGTCGTCGCGTGTCTCAATTGCCGCAGTCCTGGCGGCCGGTGTCGCCAGCGCGGGCGTCGCGCATGGAGCCGGGACGGTCAAGGTTGGAATATTGCATTCCCTGACCGGCACCATGGCCATTTCCGAAACGTCCTTACATGACGTTGAGCTTATGGCGATCCATGAAATCAACGCCAAAGGCGGGGTGCTGGGCAAGCAGATTGATCCGGTCATAGTAAATCCCGCGTCCAATTGGGATTTATTTGCCCAAGATGCCAATACGCTTATTGCAAAAGACAAAGTGAAAGTCATTTTCGGATGCTGGACATCCGTAAGTCGAAAGTCCGTTCTGCCGGTGGTTCAGGCAGATCACGGGTTGTTGATTTACCCCGTGCAGTATGAAGGCGAAGAATACAGTCCCAATATCTTTTACATGGGCGCGGTGCCCAATCAGCAACTAATTCCATCGGTAAAATATCTGATGAGCAAGCCCGGCGGGAAGCGAAAGCGTTTTTTCCTGCTGGGCAGCGATTATGTATTTCCCCGCACAGCCAATGAAATTATGGAGGGATATTTATTAAGCCACGGCGTGCCGAAATCGCGGATTAAAGTGATGTATGTTCCGCTGGGCTACACGGATTTCCAGACCGTGGTTTCCAAAATCAAGGCCTTTGCGCAGGCCGGCCATGCGTGTGTGCTGTCCACGCTTAATGGCAGCAGTAATGTGCCGTTCTACACCGAATTTGCCAATCAGGGTTTAACCGCTGAATCCTGTCCCATCATGGCCTATTCCATTGCCGAAGATGAACTGCGATCCATGGATACGACCAAACTGGTGGGCCATTATGCGTGCTGGAACTATTTCCAGTCGCTGCGCAGCAAGACCAACAAAAAATTCGTCCATGATTTTAAAATGTGGTGCATGTCCAACCATCTGCCCGGCGGCATGGCCCGCGTGACCGATGATCCAATTGAGTGCGCTTATACCGGCGTGTATCTCTGGGCTGCGGCATGTGAGAAAGCCAAATCCTTTGCTCCGATGAAAGTTGCTAAAGCCATGATCGGGCTAAAAATGATGACTCCCGGCGGCATGGTGAAAGTCGCGAAGAATCACAATCTGTATAAACCCGTCTATGTCGGCAAGATTCTCGCGGATGGCCAATTCCGGATTGTCTGGAAGAGCAAAGGTTGGGTCAAGCCCGTGGCCTTCAGTCCTTATATCAAGATGGCGATGAAGAATGCCCCTAAATAAGCCTTCATCGGCGCGGTTGTCGCGTCGATTCTCCTTCCAACGCCGAAGGGACGGACAGGCTTGCACTTGTCCGATCCCTTCGTGCTCCAGTTAGACCGGCTTAGCACATTGGAGGCTGACATTCTGAAATTCGCACCGATAATTCGGATCGTATGTCTCGCTGGGCTTATGACGGTGCTTGCAACCAAAGCCCACGCCGCGGCACCAACGGAGCCTGTCACACCAGCGCAGCTCATGACCCAACTCAGTTCAGCCTCCGACGCGGAGGTTTCAGCGGCGTTAAAGCAAATCGCGGCCGATGGGAATTATCACTTGATAACCGCGCTGCAGGCTTACCAGAATGGTCTGCTGGCCATGCGCGGCACGCAACTGGTGATGTATGGTTCCCCGGTGATAGACCCGGTCAGAGGAAAGCTTTATCCTGTGCTGGACGCCATGACGGGACAACCGGTGATGGCTCACGGTAAACCCGTGCTTTCTGATTCCATCGCTGAGAACACGCTGACCGTGCCAGACGCTGATTCTGATCAGCTCGAGCAGACGATTAACACGCTTTCAATGTATGTTCCCGGCCAATCAGCCCGGCAGCAGGCCATTGTCGCCCTGGGTAACGCCGGTAGTCTGGCCTACCTGCCCCCGCTGCGGCAGCAGTTGGCGCAACCCCATTCTTCACGCATTCATCGGCTGCTGCGGGAAAGCATCGCGCGCATTCTTCTGCGGCATGGAACACCGGTGCAAAAAATGCACGCGGCCGTGGCACTGGGGCAAATCCACTCCACACGAGGGATGGAACTGCTCAAACGAGCCTGGCGAAAGTTGCGTAAAACACCGACCTCTCCGATGGCCGTGGCCGTGCGAAATTCCCTCGATCAGATCAACGGTTATACCGAACTGACCAACCTCTTATTTGACTCCTTTGCGGGATTGTCTCTTGCCAGTATTTACGTGCTGATTGCCCTGGGTTTAGCAATTATTTTCGGCCTGATGGGCGTTATCAATATGGCGCAGGGAGAGTTCCTGACCATCGGTGCATTTACCACTTTCGGCGTGGCCGAAGTATTTAGAACGTATTTGTCGCCCTCGGACTATAACTGGTACTTTATCTGCGCAATTCCGGCAGCGTTCCTGGTATCGGCCCTGGCGGGAGCCGTGTGCGAATGGGCCATCATCCGGCGCTTATACGGTCGTCCGCTGGAAACGCTTCTGGCTACTTTTGGTTTGAGCCTGATTCTCATTGAATTGATTCGCGTGGTCTTTGGAAATAACAATGCCATTATCGCGCCCTCCTGGCTTTCCGGCGGACTATGGGTGATGCCCGGATTAATTTTTCCAAAAAACCGGCTCTTTATCATCGTATTTTGTGCCGGATGTATTATCGCTGTGTATGCCCTGATCAGGAAAACCAGGCTTGGACTGCTGTTGCGCGCTACCACGCAGGATCGTGAAATGGCGGCGGCCCTGGGCGTGCACACACGTATGGTGGACATGCTGACTTTTTCGCTGGGCACCGGGCTGGCAGGATTGGCGGGATGCGCAGTGCCGCTATTTTCAACCTTGGATCCGCGCATGGGCCAATCCTATATTGTTGAAAGTTTTCTGGTCGTTGTAACCGGCGGCGTGGGGAATCTTGCAGGTGTCATTTGCGCCGGGACCGGGCTGGGGTTCCTGGAAAAGTTCATTGAACCTTGGGTGCAACCCGTTTACGGCAAAGTATTCGTTCTAATTATTGTGATTGCTTTTCTGCAATGGAAGCCGTCGGGATTATTTGCAGCGAAGGGGCGGTCGATGGACCATTAGCCGGCAGGCGGTTCAATCTCCCGTTGCAGAGAATCTCCCATAAGAACAGAAGGTAATTTGTGGCCAGTCCATTATCAGAAAAAACTTCGGAGATGCCTGTAGCCGTCAGTTCCGACGGTGCGATTCCCCGACCGCCGCTTTTGGATCCGCGTATCAAGCAATTGCGGATTATTGCGGTAATCGCAGTTGTGATCTTGTTTTATGTATTGATTCCGATTCTTAATAGTACGGGCGCAGTTTCAGATTTAAGCATCAATATTCTGGGCCGCTACCTATGCTTCGCGATTGTCGCCCTGGGAATTGATCTGGTTTGGGGATACGCAGGATTGCTGTCGCTGTGCCAGGCTTTTTTCTTCTGCGTTGGTGGATATGCGATCGGCATGTTTCTAAGCCTGCCGCAAGGTGGGGGGCAGGTTCAAAAAGCCTATAACAACATTCCGCAATTTTTCTTCTTTAATAATCAATCAACACTACCGGATTTCTGGAAACCCTTTGCGTCGCTTCCCTTTACTTTGGCCATGGGGATTTTTATCCCGGCGGTTGTTGCCGGTATTTTTGGCTTTTTTATTTTCCGCAGTCGCGTGCGCGGAGTCTATTTTGCAATTATCACACAGGCTCTGGCCTGGGCCGCGTATCTGCTGTTTTGCCGCAACGAGTTGTTACTGGGGGGCACCGACGGTTTGACCAATTTTTATCCGCCGTTGCAACACAGTCATGCTTGGATACTGGGCCTGTATTTTCTCACCGCGGTAGTTCTGGGCTTGCTGTACCTGGCGCTTTTCAAGCTCACCAAAAGCCGGTTCGGCAGAATATTGATCGCAATTCGTGATCGGGAACTGCGTCTGCACTTCGCCGGCTATAAGCCTTATGCGTTTAAAGTCTTCGCGTTTGTCGTTGGCGCGGTCATTGCGGCCATCGGAGGAATGTTGTATGTACCGCAAAATGGGATTATTACCCCTGGCACAATGGCCGTGGAGTCGTCAATTCTTATGGTTGTGCTGGTAGCCGTCGGTGGGCGCGGGCGCTTATGGGGGGCCATTATCGGTGCACTGGTGGTGCGCTATGCGTACAGTATTCTAAGTTCGGATATGCCGGCGATGTGGTCATTTTTTGAGGGCGGCCTGTTTATCGCCGTGACGCTCTTATTTTCCAACGGACTGGTGGGGCTGTGGGATGAACTGGAAGAGAACCTGCGAATTCGCGATAGCGGGCTGCAACTGGCCCTTTCTGTGATACCCCTGGCAACTGTCATGGCATTTGTCCTGTGTGAAGCGCTGGGCCTTATGCCCGCAGCGCTGCAACACACCATTGCAACGCCCTTGACCGTCATGCCGGAAATTCCAATTAAATTTATTCTCCTGGCGGGAATTCTCACTTCTGTCGCCTTCGCGCGGTGGTTGGTGCGGTTCATCGGGCGTCCACGCGGCAGTGTCATTGCGGCGGAGTCACGCCCGGCGGTCGAGGAGGCGCACGCATGATACATGCTCCGATGGATTCCTCTGCTTCTGTTGTGGGAACACCACCTGCCTACGCGGTGTTTTTGGAGGACGTGACAGTTGATTTTGATGGCTTCCGGGCTTTGGATATCTATCGCTTCGGCGTGTTTCATAATGAATTACGCGTTGTAATAGGCCCCAACGGTGCAGGCAAAACCACGCTCTGTGACGTGATCAGCGGCAAAACGCATCCCAGTGGCGGGCGAGTGTTTTTTAAGGGAATGGACATTACCCATCGTCGTGACACCGACATTGCGGCCCTGGGCGTGGGGCGAAAATTCCAGACCCCCACCATTTTCCCCAGCCTGACCGTGTATGAAAATATGGATTTGGCGCTGCCGGGCAGAAGACGCGTGTTTCAGAATATATTCCGGCACGAATCACAGGAAGACACAGAAAAAATATACGCCATCTTACGTCGCGTGCGCCTGCTGGATGTGGCGCATTGTCTGGCCGGGACATTAAGCCATGGACAGCGCCAGTGGCTGGAAATAAGTATGTTGATGGCGGCCGGCCCGGAATTGTTACTGGTGGATGAACCCGCGGCTGGTCTTACCGACGCCCAGACGGCCCTGACCGCCGAACTGCTGCTGGAACTCAAGGGGCATCACACCATCATTGTCATTGAACATGATATGGAGTTTGTGCGCCGCCTGAACTCCCGCGTGACTGTCCTGAATGAAGGCCAGGTGCTGGCGGACGGCCCCATGGATCAGGTTCAGCAGGATCCAAAAGTCATTGAAGCCTATCTGGGGCGGTAACTAAAATACACAGCGAGGACTTAAAGTTGGGTGATATGTTGCTGTCAATCCGGGATCTCGAATTTTCTTACGGCGCTGTGCAAGCCCTGCGCGGCGTGAACCTGGACGTTTCCAGGGGAAGTATCACCTGCCTGATGGGACGCAATGGCGTGGGGAAAACCACGCTGGTGGGGGCGATCATGGGGCTGTTAAAATCCAGTGCCGGAATAATAAACTTCGATGGACAAATCGTCACCAACTGGCCTGCTTTCAAGCGGGCCAGAAGCGGCATCGGCCTTGTTCCCCAGGGGCGGCGGATATTTCCCAAGCTTACGGTAAGCGAGAATTTGATCGTCGGAATGCAGGCTGCCGGCGGGCGAACAAAAGCAATTCCTGATTCAGTGGTGGAAATGTTCCCGATTATCAAAACCATGTCCGGACGACTGGGCGGCGATCTTTCGGGCGGCCAACAGCAGCAGTTGGCGATTGCCCGTGCTCTGGTGGGGATGCCGAAAATTCTGTTGCTGGATGAACCCACCGAAGGTATCCAGCCCAATATTATTACCCAGATCGGCCACGTGCTAAGAAAGCTGGTGCAAGAACACAACATGACGGTTCTGCTGGTGGAGCAATATGTCGATTTCGTCCGTGAGTATGGAGATCACTTCTACATCATGAATCGCGGGCGAATTGTCGCCAACGGAAATACGGATCAGTTGCATGCCGGGGTGATCCAGGAGCATTTAAGTGTTTGAACTGCATGGGATAAAGCGGTTACTCAAGGGCGCTTCTCTCAACCCGATCGGGAGTGGACCGTGCACGGCCGGCCGGGGCGCAAGCGGATGGTCTGGAGCGTTCCCATGATATCCCAGGCGACATGCAGCGATCCACTCTCAGGGGTTCCCACCGACTTTTCCGAGGTCAGTGAATCGGGGGTCCGACTTCAACGCATAGCAATAATCGGCCATGCTGCTTTCGCGCTGCAGGGGAAGAACACGCGTGTGGTGTCCATCGGCAGTTGTGCACCGTTGCAACTACTGGCACCGCGTACCGGCAGCGAAGTGGGCTGGCTGGTGATGGGAAGCCTGGGCGGCGGCCTGCTCGGCGGCGATTGCATCCATGTTGATTTACATGTGCAGCAAGGCGCACGGGCGTATGTCACGACCCAGGCCTCTACCAAGATTTTTAAATCCGGAGGATGCGGCGAAGTCCGTCAAAGTCTGAATGTGCACATGGCCCCGGATGCAGCCATCCTGTTCGCCCCTGATCCAGTGGTCTGCTTTGCCCACGCAGACTATCAGCAGGAACAGAACTTTTATCTTCATGCCGCCAGTTCGTTGCTGGCGGTTGATTGGTTTACCAGCGGGCGATGGCAATGCGGCGAACGCTGGAAGTTTGCCCGCTATCTGAGCCGTCAGAGCGTCTTTATTAACGCGGCACCCATACTCATCGACGCCCTTGAGCTGGATAATACTATGTCCAACATCTCGAACACGATTGGATTCCACGCAGTCAACGCTCTGGCCACCGTGATATGTCTTGGGCCGCGATTTACCCGCGCCGCCCGCGTCCTGCTGCAGCGACTGCATGATATGCCAATAGAACCAAAAGACAGCGTCATCTTTGGCATCAGCGAATTGGCTGATGGATTTCTTCTGCGAGTGGCGGGCGATTCAACGGAAAACGTCGGGCGATTTCTGCAAAGAGAACTGGCCCAGGCCGCCGCAGTCATGGGCGTGGAACTCTGGTTGCGTAAATGGTAAAGGAGTTGGAACATGCACCTGACACCGCGGGAATTGGATAAGTTGGTCTTGCACCAGGCGGGGTACCTGGCACAGAAACGCCTGGCCCGCGGCCTGCGGCTGAATTTGCCGGAGTCGATTGCTCTTATTGCTGCACAATTGCTGGAACTGATCCGTGACGGTCAAAGCGTTGCCCACCTCATGGAAATCGGACGGACCATGCTGGGTCGCCGACAGGTGATGGACGGTGTTCCAGACATGATCACCGAAGTGCAGGTTGAAGGGACATTTCCGGATGGCACAAAGTTGGTTACCGTGCACTACCCCGTGGTGCGGGAAAATGGGGATCTGGCCCTGGCGCTTTACGGCAGTTTCCTTCCAATTCCCGACGCTGCCGTATTTCAAGCACCGCAGACGCCATGCGTGCCGGGACAGATATGCCCGGCTGACGGAGCGCTGACACTGAATGCCAATCGCCCGACGGCAACCATCATGGTGGTGAACACCGGTGACCGTCCCATTCAGGTCGGCAGTCACTACCATTTCATTGAAGTTAATAAGGCATTGAAGTTTGCACGCGGTGCGGCCTACGGCATGCGGCTGGATATACCCGCCGGCACGGCGGTTCGCTTTGAGCCGGGTGAAGGAAAAACTGTGCAACTTGTATCGATTGCGGGCGCTAAGGTCATTCGCGGCGGCAATAATTTGGCATCGGGTCCCGTGTCGGATCAGGGCCGCGCGGAGGCCCTGAACCGCGTGGCCCAGGAAGGGTTTCAATCTACGGAGCAGTAACATGAGTTATCAGATTTCACGCGCCGCCTATGCCGGCATGTATGGTCCGACCACCGGCGACACCGTGCGCGTGGCCGACACGGACTTGATTCTTCGCGTTGAACGGGATCTCACGCATTACGGAGATGAGTGTAAATTTGGCGGCGGAAAAGTACTGCGGGAGGGAATGGGGCAGGCCGCGGGCGTTGATCCGGCCCTGGTATTAGATGTGCTGATCACCAACGCTCTGATAGTAGACTATACCGGTGTCTACAAGGCGGATGTAGGAATCAAAAGCGGCCGCATTTCCGCCATTGGCAAGGCAGGCAACCCCAACGTCATGGCGGGCGTAACTCCCGGAATGATTTTTGGCGTTACTACTGAAGTCATCGCCGGCGAAGGGCTGATCCTTACTGCCGGCGGCATTGACGCTCACATCCATTTCATCTGCCCCCAATTGGCCCATGAGGCGATTGCCTCCGGTCTGACCACCATGATCGGCGGGGGCACAGGTCCGGCTACCGGAACATGCGCAACAACCTGCACGCCCGGGGCCTTCCATGTGGAAGCGATGCTGGGGGCTACCGACGATCTGCCGTTAAATTTCGGCTTTACCGGAAAGGGTAACACGGCATCCCCGGAGGGACTTGGTGCGCAAATTGAAGCCGGCGCGATCGGTCTGAAACTGCATGAAGATTGGGGCACCACGCCCGCCGCCATTGATTGCTGTCTGACTGTAGCGGAAAATTATGACGTTCAGGTGACCATCCACACCGATACGCTTAATGAATCGGGCTTTGTTGAAAGTTCCATCGCGGCATTTCGAGGGCGTACGATACACACGTATCATTCCGAGGGTGCCGGCGGCGGCCACGCCCCGGATATTCTCCGGGTATGCGGACAAAGCAACGTATTGCCGAGTTCTACCAACCCCACGCGCCCGTTTACCGTCAATACCCTGAATGAACATCTCGATATGCTGATGGTATGCCATCACCTCGATTCTGACCTGCCGGAGGATGTGGCATTTGCGGAGAGCCGTATCCGTGGCCAAACAATTGCTGCTGAAGATATCCTCCATGATCTTGGAGCCATCAGCATCATCAGTTCCGATTCTCAGGCCATGGGTCGCGTGGGCGAGGTCATTACGCGCACGTGGCAAACTGCAGATAAAATGCGTCGACAACGTGGGTCACTTCCGGAGGATTCCACCGGTGATGACAATTTCCGCATCCGGCGTTATGTGGCCAAGTACACGATTAACCCGGCCATAGCCCATGGTGTGGGACATCTGATTGGCTCGGTTGAAATGGGTAAGCTCGCGGATCTGGTGCTCTGGAGGCCCGCGTTTTTTGGAGTCAAACCGGAACTTGTAATGAAGGGCGGCTTTGTGGCCTGGGCCCAGATGGGCGATCCCAATGCCTCCATTCCTACCCCGCAACCGGTAATCATGCGACCCATGTTCGGGGCCTTCGGCAGAGCGCCGGCCAAAACCAGTCTGGCGTTCGTAAGTGCCGCCGCCGCCGCCAGCGGCATTACCGAGCGTTACGGCCTGAAAAAAAATATTGCAGCCGTCAAGGCGTGCCGGACTATCACCAAGCGGGACATGAAACTCAATGATGCGCTACCCGCCATTGAAGTCGATCCGGAAACCTATCGCGTCACCGCCGATGGCGTGCATCTGACGTGCCAACCGGCCGAAATATTACCTATGGCGCAGCGCTATTTCCTCTTTTAATAGGATTGTCGGCGCGAAATGCGCGGGACCAGCAGCAGCGCCGCGGCCAGCATTCCGACAATCAGTATGAGGCCTACCCCCGGTTCCGGAGCATCGACGAGATTCAACGTGCTTACGCTGTAGGCGGGCATGGTGTAGGTGAAAAAGGCCGGATTCGTGATCGCTATATTGCCTGCGGAGAACGGGGTGGAACTGCTGCCGGTAAGCTGATACACCTGAGCCAAGTCAAAAGTTTTAGTGTGGTCCAGGTTAATGGTTACCGTGATGGCGGCGGCGGTTTTGTTAATGGCGATCACCACCATGTGCGAGGGATCTTTGGAATCCAAACTGGCATAAACTGAAGTACCCGCCACATCGCTGGTGCTGGCAGATATGGACGTATTGCCAAAGGTTGCTCCCTTGCCGTTGTAGTTGCGGTACATGGCAAAACCGGCTTGCGTATAGGGTTCGCTGGATGCCAAGGCCCATTCGTTGGCGGAATAGACGCCGTACTTGCCGAATATTCCCAGCACATCGGCTTCCGCGATGGCACCGGAAATATCCGAACCTCCGCCGTAGTTATATTCGCTGAAGGAAAGTTTCGTTCCGGAATAATTGGCGTTAATTTCGCTTTGCAGTGTCGGCAGCAGATCAATAGGGTTGCCACCGAGGCTTTGGGTAATCCAGCTTGATTCAACATAAGTTGGATCCCACAGCGACCGAGGTGCCTGCAATCGGGCCGCTACCACCGCAGGATCCGTTGAGCTTTCGGTGGTAATTCGCGTGCCGTTCGCGCTGGCTTCCGGGTACCAATGCAGATCCAGCACATCCAGCAGGCGCTTTCCGGCGGCGGTGCCGGCCTGGTGCATTTGCGCCAGATAATAGGAAAGAAAATTTCCGTAGGCTTTTCCGGTGTAAGGGTCAATAGCGGTATTATTGGCGGCGGAATCAGGTGCATTTTGTAACGTCTGATATCCCTCCCAGCCGTAGCTCACAGGGCCATACACCAGGCTGTTGGGAGCAATGCTTTTTATCATCGTGGAATATTGAATCGTTTTTTGCAGCAATTCCGAATACGTCACGGGCGCGGGGTGTACTTCCGGATGGGTGCTGGACCACAAATCCGGTTCGTTATCGAGTTGAAAATTAATGGGGGTCGTGCTGCCAGCGGTAAAATCCTGAGGATAATTGGCTTTAACCCAGTTCACAAATTGGCTTTGGTACACGGGGTTGGTGGACATGCCGGTAACCGAGGCCGGCGCGCTGGCATAGGAGGGGACAAAATAAGGTGACGTTGCCGGATTGGCGGTGGCACTCGCATAGCCGGATTTGGCAGCCGACACATAGCCGGCCATGGGAACCGTCAGCAACAGCCCCGCATTGTTAGCGGCAGCGTTGTTAATACCTGGAATCATGGCACCGCCTGGTGTTGATCCGCCGCCCAGAAATGTATCATTGGAATAGTAATAATCACTTCCGGCATTCGAATAATTGTTGGTCCAGTTGTAGGCCGTCCAGCGGTTTCCACCGAGGCGGTCGTATGTAAGATTGGATCCTGAGGTAATGGGTTGGTTAATGCCATAAATATATTGCGAGATGGCTTGATTATTTTGCGAAGCATCGATGGTAAAAGTAACGCCGCTTTGCGCCCAGGCGGGCCGTACCGAAATGGTTACCGCTAACAGCGCGCAAACACTTAAAGCCTGTCGGTTCATTCGCATTTTCATCGGGGATCCTCTCCATCGCCGCTCTGAATGCGGCTCAAGTGTGTGACCGTGGCGCAATCACACACCCGCCAAATCAGCGGCGAGCTAAGCGGTCAACCGTAGTGCGTCGCGCTTAGCTGTTACATCTTAAAGTGTAGCATGTGCCTGGAGAGGTATCAATAAAATATTCCACATTTTTTATGCAGGCCAGGTGTGATAATCTCATGTAATGGGTTTAGGACGCCGCCGGTGCGCGTAATTTTGGGACGCCTGTCGCCGAGGTTGTACGCAGACCGCGGCGGGTTTGCGAAGTCCTATTTCAAAAAAAGATGAAAATCACTCCTCATCGCTTTTATTGTTTTGCAAGCGGCCAGAGGGATCGGGTTTTGATCTGTCCGATGTGCGAAGCGTAAAAAATAAGCGAATTTGGCCGTATTTCGTCGATAACAGCAGCTTTTTGCACGCCCTTGCCGCAGGCGGCCCGGTGGGTTGGCCGGCACGCCGGTGAGTGCCGTCCGAGATTTTGCATATTTTTCGCTTGACCCAATCGCCATTCGCGGTGATAGTTTTAGCACAGCGCCGAAGCTGTCGTGGCCCGGGGTTCGATTATTGGATGGTCGATGGCGTCACGAGGCTGCGGCATGCCGGTCAGGATGTTTGGCTACGGAGGCTTTCACCTATGGCAACAGTTCGCACACAGCGCAGCGCGCCACCTTACGCACTTATTGTTTTCATCGGTCTGTTTCTCGTGGTGACGGTAGTCGCCATTCTGCTGTACCTTAAATTGGGTAAGGTGGAACAAACAGCTTCTGCGGATCAACAGAATCTGGGGCTGATTGCATCCACCGAAGATCAGAATCTTCAGATTGTTGCCGATCTTAAAGCCAACGCCTCGCCCAGCAATACCGTGGTGCGGCAGTTGGTCGGGCAAATAAATCAATTGGAAGTTGAGATCAGAGGCAACAGCGGTGCACGCGTCTCGCAGCTCATTGGTCCATCCGGACCGGTGTATCAGGTGCTGGCCAAGGCCGGAATGACTGGAAAGTCTCTGGTGCTGGCCCTGTCACAAGTGGATTCCGCACTGGTCAATGCGCAAAATGAAATAAAGCAGTATCACCTGCATATAGCTAACTACCAGCGTCGATTCGCCTCCACGCGATCATCATTTAAGGATGATATTCATGCGATCAATGATAAACTGACCTCGGCTCAGAATCGTATCGATGCTTTAACGGCCAAGTTAAATGCGGCCAACACACAGGTTTCCTCCGAAGCCGGCACACTGCAGCAGCAAATTACCGCTGAACAAACTAAATACATCTCGGAGCTGCGCGGGCAGGTTATTCAGATTCAGCAGCTCAAGCAGGAACTTCAGGCGCGAATCGCCGTGGTCCAGGATTTACGAAATCAGATCGCTGCCTACCGCGCCCCGAACACGGGTGCCAACGCTATCTTGAGCCAGGCGGACGGAAAAGTTATTCGCGTCTCACCGATGACGCAGCATGTATATATTAACTTGGGCACCAGCGAACATATTACCGTCGGTTTATCCTTTGCGGTGTATAATCCGAATCTGGGCGTTAACACCGGCCACAACGGCGGCGGGGCGGGTTCCATATCGGTTATTCGTGCCGGAAAATTTGCGTCGGTCTGCCGCATCACCCATCTGCAACCCAATGCCCAGATTTTTGCCGGTGATCTGATTGCCAATCCAGTCTTCCACAAAGATCAGAATCGGAAGTTCCACTTTGTTATCTACGGCGATTTTGATGTCAATGGAAACGGGCTGCCCACCGCTGCCGGTCGTCGGCAAATTGTGCGGCTGGTTGAATCCTGGGGCGGCGTGGTGCAAACGCACCTTTCCACACAGACCGACTTTCTGGTGCTGGGATCACGCCCGACCAATTCGCAGTTGGATTTCAGCGGTGTCCAGACGTCCCAGACGGCGGCACTGAAGTCTGAACGGGTTACACAACAGCAGCGCTACGGGCAGTTGGAACAAAAGGCGCAGAACCTTTCCGTGCCCATTCTCAACGCCAATCGCTTCCTGGCGATGATCGGCTATTACGCCCATCCACTGGTGCGGCAGTAATATGACCGACAGGCTATCAGCCGCGTTTGCCGCGCCGGGGCGCAATCGCCGGGCGTTATTGTGTCCCTTTGTCACTGCAGGCTATCCGACCGTTGATCTGCTGGGACCCATGCTGGAATCGCTGCAACAGGCCGGTGCGGGCTGTATTGAATTAGGAATTCCATTTTCTGATCCCATTGCCGATGGGCCGACCATCCAGGAAAGTTATCGTCTGGCGCTGCAAAATGGTGCCACGGTACCACGCATCATGCAGGCGGTTGAAAAAATCCGCAGCGTTGGCTTTTCCCTGCCCATCATGGCCATGGCCAGCTTCAGTATTATTTTCAAACATGGCGCTGATTCGTTTGCCGCTGCTTGTGCCAATTCGGGAATCGATGGGCTGATTTTGCCGGATGTGCCCCTGGAGGAAGCACCGGCGCTGGTTGCCCTGTTAGACAAATATCAACTCAAAAGCAGTCTTTTAATCGCTCCTACAACAATGCCGGATCGACGGGCAAAAATTGCCGCTTTATGCACCGGATTTATTTATTATCTCTCAGTGACCGGTATTACCGGGGAACGACAGTCATTGCCGGCTGATGTGCCGCTGAATCTTAAAGCGTTGCGCGTGATGACGCCGCACCCTATCTGCGTGGGATTTGGAATTTCCCGTCCGGATCAGGTGGCGGAGTTGGCCCCGCTGGCCGATGGCATTATTGTGGGGTCGGCCATCATCAAGACCATTACCCGCGAATTGGCCAGACCGGCACCGGATGTTGCCGCCGCGGTTGGGTCCTTTACCGCAGAACTCGCCGCCGGATTAACGCAATAATCAATAACCCCCGAACCCCGACTCGCCACCTCCCACCACAAAGCCGCTGGCTCTGCCGGCGGTATAGCCTTCTCCTGCAATACAACCCCAAAAAAATATTTTAGCGGTGTACCTGCAATTGCAGTCGCTCAATTCCCCGGTTTATAAACACATCGAATAATGGATCGCAGCCCACCGCGTGGCGTCCATTCGCTGATAATCGTCATTTGCCGCGGTTCCAGGCGTTTTACCAGTTCATCCAAAATAACGTTGGTGACATCCTCATAAAAAATACCTTGGTTGCGAAAACTCTGAAGATACATTTTATAGCTTTTGAGTTCCACACATAACTTGTCCGGAATGTACAGCAAACGAATAGTCCCGAAATCCGGCTGCCCCGTCTGCGGACAAACCGACGTAAATTCCGGCGCAATGTGTTCAATGTCATAATCTCTCGTGGGATGGGGGTTGTTAAAGGTTTCCAACAGGTGCAATCGGCCGGCGTTTTTTTTCATTATATATTCCTTTTCTTTTAACAATTTCTGAAAAACAGTCGCCGCATAAGGCGCATGTTTTACGTGTGCTAATTTTACGTTCCGCGGGTGTTCCCATACAGCAGAATATGCAACCGCATTCCAAAGCGAAAGCCCCGCTCGCGGCATATTTCCGCCAGCCAACTACCCCGCGTTTGCACCGCATCGGCGGTAACGCCTTCCGGCATGAGAATAACATCTGCGGGATTAATGGGCGCTGCTTGCGAAACTGTTGCCAAAACCGCATCCACTTCCCGCATATCCTCCGGTTTGCATATAACAAATTTCCATTGCCGCTCAACAATGAGAGCAGAGCGGGCAAACCGTGCCAGAACGTCCCAATTCAATCGCCGCTGCTCGTGCGTTTGCGACCAGGTGGAATGATCCGTCGGGGTAGAATTGGATAATTTCGGACTGATGCTGGCAAGGTCCATGGGCACCTCCTGCCACAGTGTTCCGGCGGTCTCGATGGTAATATGCCGGCCCATATTTTTTAAGCCGGTGACAAGCTCCGGCAATTGCCCCTGCATCATCGGTTCGCCGCCGGTGATAACCACATGCCTGCCGGGCTTTTGGGCCGCCTGATCCAGGATTTGAGAAACCGTCATATTCTCCCCCGTGGGATCCCATGAGCTGTACGGCGTGTCGCACCAGCGGCAGCGCAAATTGCACCCGCTGGTGCGAATAAAAAATGAGGGAACTCCCGTGAGTTTTCCTTCCCCCTGTATACTGTAAAACATCTCCGCTATTTTCATGTTTAATCGCCGCGGTTCTGTTCATACGGTGCCGGGTCGGTCAGGCCCAACTGCTCAAACGCGGCCAGCCGCAGTTGGCAGGCATCACAACGACCGCACGCGGCACCGGTGAAGCCCGGGTCGTAACAGGTCCAGGTGTGGCCGTAATTAACTCCCAGAGAAAGTCCCAGCCTGATAATATCCGCTTTTTGCAGGCTTATCAGCGGCGAATGAATACGAAACTTTCCCCGGCCTTCAATGCCCGCCCGCGTGGCCAGGTTGGCCATGGTTTCAAATGCGGCAATATAATCCGGGCGGCAATCCGGATATCCCGAATAATCCACCGCGTTGACCCCAATGAATATGTCGAAACACTCCAGCACCTCCGCCCAGGCCAAAGCACAGGACAAAAATACCGTATTGCGCGCCGGCACATACGTCACTGGAATGTCGTGTGTCATCTCCGCGGCGGGGCGATCTTTCGGCACCGCAATATCCGCCGTCAGTGCTGATCCGCCGAAGTGCCGCAGATTCAAGTCCAGGACAACGTGCTGTGCAACGTCTAAGCCAGTAGCCAACTGTGCAGCCGCATGAAGTTCCTGCCGATGGCGCTGGCCGTAATCAAAACTCAGAGCATAACATGTATAGCCGCAGTCTTTTGCGACGGCCAGAACCGTGGCGGAATCCAGGCCGCCGCTTAACAGCACAACCGCTTTTTTTATTTTCAAATCCACATCCATCATCCCCAGAGTTTACCGGTTAGTTCGCTGTAAGCCTAGCATAGGCTTGGCATAGGCACCCGATGTTAGCCGGAAAGTTCACCTGCCGATCAAAACAGAAGCGCCAGTGCTTCCAGAAACTCCTAACTTCTGCTCTGACTTCTTCCCCAATTCCAACCCCATCCTCGCAGGTTACCGCACCTATTTTGCCGCACCGCCGGTAATGCCCTTCTGCCATTGGTACCGTTCCAGAAGCTTCCACAGGTCAGCAAGGGATTGTTTATTAACCGCAACCGCATTGTTCAGATATTGCAGCAAGCCCGGCCCCGCCTGATTCTTCCGGGCCTGCTTTTGGGCCGCCTTATCCATGGCAAATTGCCAGGAGTAATCCATATACATCATGACCAGATAACGCTTCTGAAAGTCAGCAGCATTGCTGTGCAGCAACAGCGAGCCTTCGTCATCCGCGATAATTTTCTGGGCTTTGCCATAGAGGCCCGGACGATAAAAGTAATGCAGCTTAACGCGATGCTTTTTTGCCCAGGCTTGGAGTTGTTTTAAAAGCTTTCCCTGACTATTGGACATATAGCTGTTAAAACGGCTTACCGATTTTGACAACCCCTTAAAATCCGCAAGAAACGCCAGTTGGGTTTTATCTTTATGACCCTTCGCCAACGACCGCAATATTTGCAGCACCGCCGGATTAAGCGGCTGCTGCATCACGGGCCGCCGCGGCGCAGAAGTGCTGCACCCGGGAAGGAAGAAAAATAAAACCGGTGCCACCACCAGAACCGCAAAAATATTCATCAACCGCATAAGCCAACTCCTTACCATGGTGCACCTCCCAAGTGTATCCCAGAAGCTCATCGGCGGCCACGCGGCGGGCGGTTGTTTTGCAACATGGCGGCCAATCGCAGCATGGGCCATCCGGAAACAAAGGTGTCAGGTACCTTTGTTTTTAGATGCTTGGGGAACCTGCTTCTCACTGCGCGGGTGAAGGGGGCGACATGTCCTCATCGCCGCCTTGCGCAAGACCCGGTGGTCAGGTTCGGCTGTATTTATCTGTCGATCAAAACAGTGCCCGGCAGATTAAATCTGCCAGCTAACATTATGCCAGATTCCAGGTTCCAGGTTCCAAGTTCCAGATTACTGGCGAGCACGCGGGTACGCAAAACTGTTTCTGTTGCGGTATACTCGGAGCACTTAAAACGTGCATTTCGTACCGGCGTGATGGGTTTGGAGAAACGTATGGCAACGGGAATCGGATTTATGCGTCCAATGATTATGGGTGTGGTGAATGTAACGCCGGACAGTTTCAGCGACGGCGGTAGATTTTCCACGGCTGGTGGAATTGATCATCAGGCTTGTATAGAGCAGGGGCTTAGCCTGGTGCAGCAGGGGGCTGGCATACTGGATATTGGCGGTGAGGCTTCATCGTTTCATCGGCCGGGCGTGGTGCCGGTCGGCGCGGATCAACAGATTCATCGGGTGGTTCCGGTTATCAAGGGCTTGGCGATGCGACTGGGTGAATTGGGTAAAGCCGACCCGGCGGTCATTATCAGTGTGGATACGCGCTGCAGCGCTGTGGCTCAAGCGGCGATTTCCGCGGGTGCCGGGATGATTAATGATACGTCTGCCGGAGAGCATGATCCGGAGATGTTTGCTTTGGCGGCACGTACCGGTTGTTTTGTGGTGCTTATGCACATGTGGATGGAAAGTCCGCAGCATCCGCCGGTGGCGCGGGAAAATATTTGTGCGGAGGTTTTCGGGTATCTGCAGCAACGGGCGAAAGCGGCGATGGCCAAGGGGGTTGCCCAGGATCGAATTCTGCTGGACCCGGGCTTGGGTTTTGGGAAAGCGCTGGAAGATAACTGGCGGTTAGTGGCGCATATTGACCAGTTGGCGGGCCAGGGTTTTCCGGTGGTTCTCGGGGCCTCACGGAAGAGATTTTTATCAGCGGTTATCGCTGATGGGGCACCGGGCACGTGGGATCAGCGTGATATGGCCACTGCTCTGGTGAGCAGCTTGGCGGCCCAGCGCGGGGTGCTGGTGCACCGTGTGCATAATGTAGCCTTAGCGGCGATGGCCTTGGCGGCTCATGCCCGATGCACGGGCGTGCAGTAAGCAGTTCGACAAGCAATTCAGCACGCAATTTGACGCTGGGCACTTGGCGGGATGTGCGATTCTGTGCATAATTCGCGCATGGGAATTGCCGTGGCCAGTAGCCTGTACGGCCTGATTTTTTTGTTGGTTTGAGGCGCGATGTCGCGGATGGGATTTTGGAATGCAGTTTTTACTCCATGGTGGTTTGGCGGCGGATGTGGGTGAGGCGATGATCCGGCATGGACATCGGGTACACCAGATCGCAGAACTTACTGACCAGACGTCGGCGTCCGGGCCGCCTGACAAGTTGCTTGCTGATTTGGCGCAGCGGCAGTGGTGTCTTTTAACGGCGGATCGTGATTTTATTCATAGCGTTTATGATCAGGGCCTTGCATTTTCTCTTTGTATCGTGCTGTTGCTTGGCGAGCCATCGGAACGCAACGCCGCCGTGGATCGGCTTTTTGAACGGTACAAGCGACTTTCGCCCAAGCGGCTCTATACGGTTACACCCGGACGTGTGAAGGTGCGGCAGTTGCCGGGTTGACAACACGATATGATTGAACTTTCTGAACACAATGCTTTGGATTATTTGCGTCAGCGCTCAAGGGTTTCCCCGGATGGCGAAGTGTTGGTGCAAAGCCTTTCCGGCGGCGTGGCCAATGTCGTGCTTAAGATTATGGACATGAACGCCGGCGCGCCGGTGGGAACGGATATGCGCACGGCCAGTCAGATTAAGCGCGGTATTCCGGATCAGCGCATGCGGTCCGGGGCGTGTTTTGTCATCAAGCAGCCGCTGGAAGAATTTCGTACCGCCGCTAAATGGGCTGTAGATCGTGATCGGGTATGGGTGGAGCGTGACGCACTGATCATGCTGGGAGAAATTCTGCCCGCCGATTCTCTTCCAACGGTTCTGTGGAGTGATGCGGAAAATTATGTACTTGCGATTTCTGTGGCTCCGGTAGGGGTGGTGAATTGGAAAAAGCAGTTGCTGGCCGGGCAGATTGACCGCCGGGCGGCTGAGGCGGCTGCCGAACTTTTGGCAATTTTGCACGCGTCTACCATGAAGGATGCCAAATGGGCGCAACGGTTTGGTGATTCGCCCGGGTTTATCCAGCAGCGCATCGACCCGTACCTGCGGTTTGCAGCGGAGAAAAATAAATCCGCGGCCCCGGCCTTGCGGGATGTCGAAACGGAACTTCTCCATGCCCCCACGTGCCTGATTCATGGAGATTTTTCACCCAAGAATATGCTGTGGCGGGCACCGGGTGACGGCCAAAGTGCTCATTTATTTATTTTGGATTTTGAAGTGGCGTTCTACGGCAACCCCGCATTTGATGTGGCGACACTTTTGAATCATCTGCTGCTGAAGGCGTTTTATTTGAAAAAGCGCTGGCGGGCCGCCATGATCGCGGCGGATTATTTCTGGCAGACCTATCGCGAAACCGCGCCCAAAGCAATGGTGGCGGAAATTTCAAACAGCGGCGGTAGAATTCTCGCCTCACTGCTGCTGGCGCGAATAGATGGTAAATCTCCGGTTGAATATATTACCGAGGAAGATCAGAAAAATTTCATCCGCACGTGTGCGATAGAATTGCTGCTGCAGGGTGATCATTCCATGGATGCGGCCATTGACCATATTGCAGGGTATTTGGATCAGTATTAGGATATATATAATGAAAGCGGGTGCAAAACCGGGTTTGCAGCCTGAAGAGTATGTAAGTGGAGTAAACATTTATATGGATCGCACCTTAATAATTCTCAAGCCGGATTCCGTTGAGCGGGGATTGGTTGGAAACATTATCTGCCGGTTTGAACAAAAGGGATTAAAAATTGTGGGAATGAAACTGGCACGTATTGCTCCGGCGGTAGCGCATGAACATTACGCCATGCACAAGGGCAAACCATTTTATGACTCACTGTTGAAGTTTATGACCAGCGGTCCGGTGGTGTTGCTGGTGCTGGAAGGCAACAATATTATTGATGTCAGCCGCAAGATGATGGGGGCCACGTTTGGCTATAAAGCGGAGCCGGGCACGATTCGTGGGGATTTCGGCGTTTCCAGCGCTTTCAATCTGATTCATGGCAGTGATTCTCCCGAAACCGCCAGAGCAGAGGTTTCACGGTTTTTCAAGCCTGAGGAATTATTTGATTTCAATCGGGCGTTGGAACCATGGATTTATGATTTATCCAGCGGTACTGCCCAGTAATTTTCGCGTTGAGAAATCGCCAGAGCAATTGGAGTGTGCGATGATTATTAAAAGCAGTGATACTGTGCCGGCCAAGCCGGTAACCATGGCCGGATCGAACCGTGTAACCATGCGTATGCTTTTGGGGCCGCTGGAGCAGTGCCCGACCTTTGCTATGCGCAAATTTACGGTTGAACCCGGCGGATTTACACCTCATCATCATCATGATTATGAACATCAGGTGCTGATTTTATCTGGTCGGGGGGAAGCACTGACACCTGAGGGAACCAAGCCGTTGAAACCCGGCGATGTGGTTTATGTTCCGGCCAATGAGATGCACCAGTTTCGTAATTCCGGTGCGGTCAATTTTGAATTCATTTGCCTGGTTCCCGCCCGGGTCCATGCCCCATGCGTGGGCTAGTTCTTTCAAGCCTGATGTTTAGGCTTGACAGAGCACGAGAAGGCCCCGGAGCGTGCCGATATGCCTGACATCGACCCTGAAACTCCCGGAGCAGTCGCGTGCGTTTTCGTGGCGGGAAACAGTCTGGAGCTATTTACCCAATCGCATGTGCTTTTTGAAGCGATGCTGGTGGATATTGCCGCCGCCAAACAATGCGTTTGGCTCGAAACGTATATTTTTGCCAATGATCGGGCTTCGTATGCGATTGCCGATGCTCTGGTGCAGCGTGCTAGGGATGGTGTGGATGTGCGCTTGCTTTATGATGCCCTGGGCAGTCAGCATACTGATCCGGCTATCTTCGAAAAGCTATCGGCCGGCGGTGTTCAGGTACACGCCTATCACCGGGTTAAAGAGGCGGTACGATCCCTTGCGGCATTGGTTATTCTGAATCGCCGCGATCATCGCAAGTTGCTGGTGGTGGATAGACGCTGTGCTTATTTCGGCGGGATGAACATTAACGATCACGGCCACCTGTTTCGGCCAATGCCAGGCGACCCAACCGTTGATCCGGCGGGGGCCTGGCGGGATATGCACATTCGTATGGCCGGTCCGCAACAGGTGGAGGTTGCCTATAGTTTTGAACGATCATGGATGCACGCCAAAGGTGAGAAGATGCCACCGCGCCCCGGCGGCTATCGGCGCGTGAAGTTACTGCAGAATCCCGAATCCATCCACTTTTTTGATACCGGGCCGGGACTTAAGTTCAGCCGGGCACCGCGCGTCTTTCGCCGCCTGTTACGCGCCGCTAACCATAGCGTGATAATCGTCATGGCTTATTTTATTCCCGTGGGGCGTGTGATGGGCGAAATCATCCGGGCGCGGAAAAGAAACCTGCACGTGCATGTGCTGGTTCCCGCCATGACGGATGTCCCTATTGCCCAGTATGGTGCCTGGTATCTGTATCGTAAACTTTTACGAGTGGGTGTCCGGTTGTATGAACGTAAGAACCGCGTTATGCACACAAAAGCGATGGTCATTGACCGGCAGTGGACGGTGGTCGGATCAGCCAATATGGATCCGCGAAGCTTATATATCAACTTGGAATTTATGGCTGTCATACGCTCGACCGCCTTTGCGCAGGCCGTCATTCGCATTACCCGCAACGAATTGCGCCGCAGCCGCCGGATTCGATTCTCTGACTGCGAAAAGCGCACACTTAAGCAGCGATTCCTTAGTACCCTGGCCTATTCCTGCCGCTGGTGGCTATAAAAAAAAAGGCGGGCGCGGCTTTTGCCGCACCCGCCTGAAATTTTCATGAACCCAGAATGTGGGAACAGAACTCAGCTTTCCAGACCGCCGCGGTATTTCTTAGCCGGACGTTCGGATTCAGAGGATTCCCGGTCTTCACCCCATTGGGCGCGTTTGAGTGACAGGCCGATTTTCCGGTCTTCAATATCCACGCGGAGAATCTTGACTTCCAGTTCGTCATCCAGTTTGACCATGTCCTGCGGATTTTCCACCTTGTTGTCCGAAAGCTCGCTGATGTGCAGCAGACCTTCCAGACCCGGTTCAAGTTCCACAAACACACCGAAATTGGTGATCTTCGTGACCTTGCCCTTGACGATCATGCCGGGGTGGTAATTGGTGGGAATAGCATGCAGCCATGGGTCTTCCGCCAACTGCTTGACGCCCAGAGCCACGCGGTTCTTCTCCTGATCCACGCTTAGCACAACGCATTGAATGGCGTCGCCCTTCTTGATCATCTCGCTGGGGTGGACAATTTTCTTGGTCCAGGACATATCGCTTACGTGCAGCAGGCCGTCAATGCCTTCTTCAATTTCAATAAAGGCCCCGTAGTTGGCCAAATTGCGGACCTTACCGGTGACAACGGTGCCCGGCGGATATTTCTCGGCCAGCACTGTCCAGGGATTGGCTTCGGTTTGTTTAACGCCGAGGCTGATTTCCTGTTTTCCTTTATTGACTTCCAGCACCACGACATCAACTTCTTCACCCACGGAAAGCATTTCTCCGGGATGATTGATGCGTTTGGTCCAGCTCATTTCGGAAATGTGCACCAGACCTTCAACGCCTTCTTCAAGTTTAACAAAGGCACCGTAGCTCATGATGTTGGTGACCTGACCCTTGATGCGCGTGCCGATCGGGTATTTTTCATCAACATGTTCCCATGGCGAGGCATGTTTCTGCTTGAGGCCCAGGGCGATTTTTTCCTTGTCGCGGTCCACATTCAGAACGGCAACTTCAATTTCCTCATCCAGTTTGACCATATCGGATGGGTGATTGATGCGGCCCCAGCTCATATCGGTGATGTGCAGCAGCCCGTCCACGCCGCCAAGGTCCACAAATGCACCGAAATCGGCAATATTCTTAACCGTACCCTTGCGCACCTGCCCGACGACAATTTCGTCAAAGAGTTTCTGCTTGGCTTCGGTGCGATGACGCTCCATGAGCTTGCGCCGGCTGATAACGATGTTGCGGCGTTCAAGATCAATTTTAAGAATTTCGGCGTCGATGATTTTGTTAATAAACTCGCCGATATCCGCCGGGCGGCGAATATCCACTTGTGAAGCGGGCAAGAACACCGGCACGCCGATGTCCACCAGCAGGCCGCCCTTGATTTTACGCGTGACTTTGCCGCTGATCGGATCGCCTTCTTTTTTGGTGGTGACAATGGTTTCCCAGCCGATGATGCGGTCGGCTTTACGCTTGGAAATCTGGACCAGACCATTTTCTGATTCCACCTGTTCCAGCAGGACGGTGATTTCATCCCCGACTTCAACGGAGGAGGGGTCATCAAATTCCCGCATCAGCGAAAGCACGCCTTCGCTCTTAAGGCCGATTTCCAACACGACATCATCGCCGCGGATATTGACAATTTTACCCTTCAACATTGAGCCATTGGTAAAACTGTTGCCGCTTTTCTCCATCAAGCCGCCAATTTGAGCGTCGTCAATATTTTCATATTTGCTCTGGATTTCCACTGAGGCGGCCTGATCATCCAAGCCTAATTCTTTGAGTAACGCGAAATTAACCATAAAAGATTTGGAACCTTTCCCCGTGATAGCCGCATTAAAAGTAAAGAGACCGCGGAAATGACGGGCGAAAAAGACCGGCCCAGACTTTATTTCCCCAGCTACATCGCTGATGAAAATCCCGGGCTGACGCCTTACCGGGCTTATCCACGGGCTTGGAAAAGTCTTAGCTAAGACAGTTCATCAACCTGTGAATAAGCACATGAGTATACAGGATGGCGTAAATAGATCAAATAATGGCCGTATGCGGAAGAGAGATGAGAGATGGGCGTGGCAATTTTTCCGGGCACCCCGCATCAACTCGACCGGCGAGCCGCCGGGTTTATCCCGGTGGGCTTCAGCATTCCTGTGAAAAGGCGGCTTTTTTACCCAGCCCGGAAAAATTGCCACGCCCAGAGAGATTAGAAATGCCCCCCGCACAGAAGCCTCGCTCTACTGGCTCACTGGCTTAAAGATGCGCTGCAGCTTTCCCCGGTCGAGGGCGGAGAGAATTTCCGTGTATTGTTGGTGATTGACATAGCGCTGCAAAGCCAGTGTCAATTCTTTTGCAGATTTCCGCAAGCCGTCGAGTGTCTTATTCATAGCTCGGTGAAAGTTGCCGTTAAACTGCCTTTTCTTGGAGCGAAGCTGCGCCAGTTGCTGCTGGGTTTTCAGTAAGGTTGTAGAGAAATCGGTCAGCGAAGGCAGTAATTTAGAGAGTTGTTGCTTTGTGACCCCCGCGCGGTCAAGGGCGTCGGCGAGGGTTTGTGGAGAAGCCGGGGGAATGGATTGATAATCGAATTCCATGGGCGGTGAGGTGCCGGCGGTAAAGCCCGAACTCATATAGCCCCCCGGGATCGGCTTGCCATTAAGCACAGCCGAAACCGCACCGCGAAGTTGCCACGGAGCCATCCAGGGCCATGCCCCGATCAACTGGCCGTGAGCATTAATTAGAAATGTCATGTTCGGCAGCGACCCATACGCCAGGGCAGTCTTATTTTGTGCGTTATCAACGGTCATGAGGGGAAATTGCAGGTGCAAAACGTGTTGCGCCCGACGGGCGTCGGCAAGGCGTTGAGATTGATCCTTTGCCTGGGGAATTGAAAAGCCTGCAGTTTTGTTAATTTTCAACGCCCGCGTGCCGCCCGCCGGATGAGATTCTTTCTCATACACCAGCAGAACCTGCACTTTGTTTTTCCATTGGCGTGCCAGCCAGTTCACGCTTGGGGCGCTTAGCCGGAACGCCGGTTCGGTAAGACTGCCAAATTCCAGAAGAATTAACTTACCGGAAAATTGCGAGAGCGAAATCTTCTGTCCCGACAATTCCGTGACATGCAACCGCGGAGCCACCGCGCCCAGTTTCCACACCGGCGCAGCCGGGGGCTTGGTGAGAGTTACTGCAGGACTCGGTCCGACGGGATAATCTGCATACGCCGCACCGCTGCCAAGCCCGGCGAGCACGCTGCCGCATAAGGCGGCAAAAAATGCACGGGGCACCGATAAGCAAAATGTCCGTTTCATAATCATCATGTTACCACACGCGCTGAATGGCAGATAGTTGCAGCCCTGCCGGGTGCAACTTCGCACGAGGTTGCGCGTTTAATCCATGAGAAGCCGTTCACGATGTTATTGCGGCACCACGTATCGCCGCCAAACATCCTGATGACGGTTTCCAAATTATGCCGATAACTGAATGTATCGGACTCTGCGGTTATTGAATATCAGGAGTATCTGCCATGCTCACGGCTTCTGAATCGCTCTTAACGCCCATCTGGTCAGATGATTCATGGAAGTGGAAGTGGCGAACCGCCAGCCACCTGCTGAATCGCGCCGGCTTTGGCGGCACGCCGGAGGATATTGACGTTCTGGTGCGCATGGGGCCGCATCAGGCCATTGAGAGTATGGTCTACTACCAGAATATTCCGGATCATCTACCGGCATTGGAATTCGGTCCATTATCGCACCGAGCGTTCGCGAATTTTCGTGAAGCACACCGGTTCCTCAGGCCGCTAAGCAAAAAAGAACGGCGCGAATATTTTCAACTGCTGAACCAGACCGGTTTTTCCAAAATGCAGGAAATGCGATGCTGGTGGATTAACCGCATGTTAAAAACCAAACGGCCTCTCGAAGAGAAAATGACGCTGTTCTGGCATGGGCTGTTTGTCAGTGCCTTTTCATCGGTTAATAATGCGTATCACATGTATGTGCAGAATCAGTTGTTCCGGAAATTTGCCACCGGCAGCGCCAAGGTGTTGACCGTTAATATCAGCAAAGATCCCGCCATGCTGCGCTATCTGAACAACAATCAGAATCGCAAAGGCCATGCCAATGAAAACTACGCCAGGGAACTGATGGAATTGTTCACCATGGGCATCGGCAATTATACCGAAGAGGATGTGCGGCAGTCCGCTCGGGCCTGGACCGGGTGGACATTTGTCGGCGATCGTTTTGTTTTTCACCCGTTCCAGCATGATGACGGTGAAAAGACATTTCTTGGCCACACCGGCAATTTTAATGGCGATGATATTGTCCGCATTATTTTCCAGCAGCCGGCAACGGCCAAACATTTCGCATTCAAGCTCTCGGCTTTTTTCACATCCGATGATCCGCCGCCCGAACTTGTCGATGCCCTGGCCCAAAAACTCCGCGCATCAGACTGGCGTATGGCACCGGTGCTCAAGCAGTTGTTTTCCAGCCGATGGTTTTATTCGGATGCAGTCATGCGGCGCAAGATTAAATCACCCATGGAGTTGGTCGCCGGCAGCCTCCGCGCCTTGAATGTGCCGGTGCCTAATACCAACGGAATGCTCTACACCATGAAGTCCATGGGGCAGGAACTGTTT
>JAKBAC010000174.1 GCA_021809365.1 Planctomycetota bacterium
TGTTTCCAGCATCTTCCCAGCAATGGGTGCGGACGCGCTTACCGTCCTGCGGCACCTTGAGCGCTGCAAAGAGGCTGGCCGCCTTGATGACATTGCCTTTGCGCTGGCGGCTTACCACGCTGCCAATGGCAAATATCCCGACCAACTTTCGGCGCTATGTCCAAAATACCTCCGCCACGTTCCAGACAATCTGCTGGCACCGGGTCCACCGGAATATCAGCACGGCACCAACGGCTATACCCTGATCGCTAATCAGCCGCACAGCAGTAAGCGTGATCCACAACAGTATTGGCGCATGCTGAAGAACCATCATCTGGTACTGCAAAGCCCGCCACACCATCCGCTGGCACTGCATAGCAAAGTCACTTTTCCCTAAGGGTGACAATTCGGGCGGGACGGTTACAATTTGGGGATATTACTTGGCCAGATTCCTGAAGCCCTTGGATATAGTGAGTTTAGCAATGGCAATAGTTGGACATGGGGTGGATGTGGTGGACATTGGGCGCATTAACTCCATGATCACGCGCCATGGGGAGCACTTTTTGCACCGCTGCTTTACCGCCGGTGAAAGCGATTATTGCCGGGAGAATCGGGACTTTGCGATTCACTTTGCCGGTCGTTTTGCCGCCAAAGAAGCGATTGTAAAAGCATTGGGGACCGGTTTTCGCGGACGCATTGCCTGGACGGATATGGAGATTCTTCCGGATTCCAAAGGTAAACCGGTGCTGCGGCTTTCCGGGCATACCGCAGCCCTGGCCGAACAAGCCGGCATTACCGCCTGGCATATTTCCATTTCTCACACGGCTCAGATGGCCTTCGCCAGTGCGATTGCGGAGCGGTAGGAAGACATCGTGTAGTCGCATCGAGCATCTGGCATCTGGCATCTGGCATTTTCTGGAAGCGCTTCGCTGCAATTTGGCTGGGGGCCGCACCCGGCGGGCTGGCCGGCTGAACCTGCTGCAAAATTAGGATTGACAGTGCTAATCCAGATGAAAAACCTCGCGCAGCGGTGTCGCTAGCGGGCTGTTATCCGGATTGCTGGGCATAACATCGGCCATGTGCTTCCACCATTTTTGGCATATCGCGGTCTGGGCGACGGCATTCCAGAGGATTTCATCTTCTATTTCCACATAGCCAAAAAGCTGCCGCGTTTCCGGGTGCAGAAATATACTGTAATTGCGGGCACCGTGTTTTTTCAGGGTATCTAAAAGTTCCTGCCACACCGGATTATGCCGCCGCTCATATTCCGTTTCCATTCCGGGATGCACGGACATGACAAAGGCTTTTCGAAACATGCTTTCACTCCTGCCAAAAATGCGCCGGTCACGATAAAAGTTTCATTTAGGAACGGCCCCGAAACAATTTCCCGAATTTCACAGCATTCGTAAACCGCACCACCGGCAGAGCCGGCGGCTTTGTGAGGGGCGGCAAAACCGGGCTTTATCGTTATGCCTCAAATTCCAGCAGCAGGTCATTGGAGCCTACGTTCATACCCGGCTGCACCAGAATTTTGCTGATTTTACCGTCGCGGGGGCTGTAGACCGCAGTTTCCATTTTCATGGCTTCGATGGAAAGCAATTTATCGCCACGCATAACCGTTTGCCCCAGACTCACTGCCACAGCGGAAATTTTGCCGGGCATCGGAGCGCCAATGTGGCAAAGATTGTCGCGTTCGGCTTTGGCCATTTGCACACGGGCTTTGCCGCTTAATGATTTATCGGCAACCTTGACTTCCCGCGGCTGGCCGTTGAGTTCAAAGAATACGGTTCTCATGCCATCGGGGTCAGAATCACCCACGGTCAGGAACTTGACGAGCATAATTTTGCCCGGCTCAAGTTCAATGGGCACTTCCGCGTAGGGCTGCATGGGATAAAAGAAGGCCGGGGTGGGCAGAACACTGACGTTGTCATGCTGTTTGCGGAAGCGCTCAAACTGCGTAAACACCTCCGGATACATCAGATAACTCGCCAAGTCCGTATCGCTGATTTCACAATGCAGTTTCTGGGCGACTTCCTTACGGGCGGCGTCCAGATCAACGGGATCCAGTTTGGCACCGGGCCGGGCGGTGATCGGCGTTTTTCCGCGCAGGATAATTTTCTGCAATTTTTTCGGCCAGCCGCCCGGTGGCTGTCCCAGATCTCCACGGAACATATCCACGACACTTTTCGGAAAATCAATATGGCGGGACTCATCCAGCACATCTTCGGGATTAAGATTATTGGTGACCATGAACAAGGCCATATCGCCGACCACTTTGCTTGAGGGCGTGACTTTGACAATATCACCAAAGAGTTCATTGACCTTCTGGTACATGGCGGCAATTTCATTCCATCGGTCGGCCAGACCCAGGCTCTTGGCCTGCACGCGCAAGTTGGTGTATTGTCCGCCGGGCATTTCATGTTCATATACCGACGCCGTGCTGGCCAGCATCCCCTCTTCAAAGGGTTGATAGAATCGCCTTACCGCTTCCCAATAATCGGCCAGACGCGCCAGCGCCGTTTGATCCAGGCCGCTGTCACGTGGCGTATGGGCCAGCGCCGCAACCAGAGAATTCATATTGGGCTGACTGGTCATACCGCTCATGGAACTCACTGCCGCATCCACAATATCCACGCCTGCTTCCGCCGCCAGCAGGATACTGGCCGCCTGGACGCCCGCAGTATCATGGGTGTGGAAATGAATGGGCAAACCTACTTCATTTTTCAGCGCTTTGACGAGTTTCTGCGCGGCCAAGGGCCGACACAGGCCCGCCATATCCTTAATGCCCAGGATATGCGTGCCCATTTTCTCAAGTTCTTTAGCCATGGCGATGTAATATTTCAGCGAATATTTTTCCCGCCGCGGGTTGAGTATGTCGCCGGTATAACATATCGCAGCTTCCAGTATGGCACCGCTTTCCACCACCGCGTCCATGGCCACGCGCATATTGCGTGTCCAGTTCAGCGAATCAAACACGCGGAACACGTCAATGCCGTTCTTCGCCGCCTGCTGCACAAAATATTTCACAACATTGTCAGGATAATTGGTGTATCCAACGGCGTTGCTGGCGCGCAGGAGCATCTGGAACAGCAGGTTCGGTGCCCGCGAACGTAACTCCGCCAAACGCTGCCAGGGGTCTTCATGTAAAAACCGCATGGCGGTATCAAACGTGGCACCGCCCCACATTTCCACACTGAACAAATTCGGCGTCAGATGGGCCATGGCCTGGGTCGCCGAAAGCATATCAATGGTGCGCATACGCGTGGCCAGCAGTGATTGATGTGCATCGCGCATGGTGGTGTCGGTAAACAGCAGCCCTTTTTGTTTGATCAGCCACTGGGAAAATTGGGCAGCGCCCAGTTCCTTGAAGCGATCACGCATGCCCGGCGGCAGCGGCTGGTGCTGCGGATAGGCAAGGGCCGGCGGCGGGGTCATGGCGACTAGATCCGGTGTGCGTTTGACCTCCGGCGAGCCGTTGACAATGATGTCGCCGAGATAGGTAAGCAACTTGGTGGCGCGGTCGCGCCGGGCGGAAAAGCGGAACAGGGCCGGCGTGTTATCAACAAAAGTAGTTGTCGCCGCGCCGGAAGCGAATGTGGAATGCTGGACCAGATTTTCCAGAAATGGAATGTTGGTTTTTACGCCGCGCACGCGGAATTCGGACAGTGCACGCAGCGTGCGGGCGACCGATTCCTCGAGCGTGGGGGCAAAGCAGGTGAGTTTGACCAGAAGCGAATCAAAGTAGGGTGTAATAACCGCACCGGTGTAGGCCGTTCCGCCATCAAGCCGCACGCCAAAGCCGGCCGGTGAGCGATAGCTGGTAATGCGGCCATAGTCGGGAATGAAATGATTACCGGCATCTTCTGAGGTAATCCGGCATTGCAGAGCCACGCCCCGATGGGTGATTTTATCCTGCGTGGGAATCTGAACTTCCGGCCCATGGAGATTGTGTCCCTGGGCAACACGAATTTGCGATTTCACCAGATCAATACCGGTGATAATTTCCGTGACCGTGTGTTCCACCTGAATACGCGGATTGACTTCAATAAAGAAAAAGTCTCCGGAGTCAACATCCACGAGAAATTCCACCGTGCCGGCATTACGGTAATTAACCTGCCGCCCGATGGCCACCGCCGCGTCACAAATTTTGACCCGCAAACTTTCAGGCAATCCCACGCTGGGGGCCAGTTCCACCACTTTCTGGTGGCGGCGTTGTACCGAGCAATCGCGTTCAAATAAATGCACGAGATTGCCATGGGCGTCGCCTAACAGTTGCACTTCAATATGCTTGGCGCTGGTGATGTAGCGTTCAAGAAATACTTCGGATTTGCCAAACGCTCCGCCGGCCTCGCGTTGGGCTTCTTCCAATTTGGCGGATAATTCCCCGGCTTCTCGCACCACGCGCATGCCCCGGCCACCGCCACCGAAGCTGGCCTTGATAATCAGCGGAAAGCCGATGTCTTTGGCCATTTTTTTAATCTTCGCGGGATCAGTCACGCCATGTTCTGTTCCCGGCAGAACCGGGGCACCGGCCAACTGCGCAATGCGCCGGGCGGCGGTTTTATCGCCAAAGTCGCGCAGCATATCAGGCGTTGGGCCGACAAAGGTAATGCCCGCAGCTTCACATGCGGCGGCGAATTCAGCATTTTCCGATAAAAAACCGTAGCCGGGGTGAATGGCATCGACCTCATGGGCTTTGGCGATATCAATAATGGCGGGAATATTGAGGTAATTTTTCACCGGTGCATCCGGCCCGCCGACCTGATAGCTTTCATCCGCTTTAAATCGATGCAGACAATAGCGATCTTCATAGGTATATATGGCAACGGTAGACAGGCCCAACTCCGTGGCGGCACGTAGCACACGGATGGCAATTTCACTGCGATTGGCAACCAGCAACTTTTTCATTTCAAGTGTTCCTCGAACTTCTCAATACATCCGGATTCTATCCAGGTAACCGCAGAGAGGGACCAAAATATGCCCCGCCTCAACCCGGACATTACCCGGATATATTCCCCGCCAGAATAGCCGAAGTTAGAGGATTCGTTAAGGGATGGTTGCGGACATGTTGCGGACATGTTGCGGACGGCTGGCACCGGCAATGCTGCGGCGACCATGGATGACGTTGACCCCCGGCAGCGGCAGATTAAGGGCGGTTAAGGCTCCCACCAGCACCATGGTGCCATCGTGCTTCAACAATCCGGCATACGGGGTTTAATCCTGACCTGATCGACGCGTTTGAATCGCCCGGGACATTATTTATGCTTTTCGCCCATACGCGGTTCAGTACCATTAAGCAGTCGGCGGATGTTGCTGCGGTGCTTAATGATTATCAACGCGCCAATCAGGCAGCCGGTAAATATAAGCGGCGTAAGCTTGGTCCAGGACTGCGGATATAGAAAACCGTCGACGGGGCCTATGTCGTGGCCAATAATTGGAATAAGAATCATAAACGCCGCCACGCCCACCAGCGATGATAGCGAAATGATGCGATACACCAGAAATACCAGTAAAAACACCAGCGCCGCCCCAAGGCCGGAGAGCGTCAAAACCGGCCATACTCCCATCACCACGCCAAAGGTTGTGGCCACACCTTTGCCCCCCTTGAACTTTAAATAACAGGGAAATACATGTCCGCCTATTGCCGCTGCTGCTGTGGCCAGCGGCAGCCACTCCGGGCCATGCCAATGCCGCATGATTAAATCCACGACCAGCACCGGGGCAAATCCCTTGAAAAAATCCAGTACAAAGGCGTACCAGAAGTAACGCATTCCCAGCACGCGCCCGGCGTTGGTGGCGCCAATATTTCCGCTGCCTTGGGTGCGAATATCCACGCCGTGCATGAACCCCAGTAATAAACCAAATGGTATGCCTCCAATCAGATAGGCGATGATAATACTGATTAGAGTCGTGCCTTGTATCTGGATGCCGCTCATGAATTTCCTGTGAAAAACAATAGGATCAATTATTTTCGCACTTTTAATTTCGCAGTGCGACAGCGTACATACAGCGCTTCAAGTTGATCCAGATGCGCTGCGGGCCGTAAGGTCTGCCCGGCGGCGATGGCCGCTGCCGCCAGGGCCGTGCGATCGGGAAACCGCGTGGCTACGGCGTCCAGGGCATTGGCCATGGCGAGGAACTCCCGCGGTGAATCCACAATGGTTCCCAGCTTGTGATTTTCTATGTAGGCACAGCAGCCCAAAAATCGCGTGCTGATCACGGGCAGGCCGTACGCCAGGGCCTCCAGAGCCACTAATCCGAAACTGTCATAAAATGTGGGTAGAAGCAGCGCATCGGCGGCGCTGTAAACCGCGCCGGTAACGCGCGTAGGCCCGATGAATTTTATCCGATCCGTCACACCCAGCTCCCGGGCTAAAGCAATGTAATTTTTTACTTTTCCCAGTCCGGCTACGACCAGCTTCCAGGAGGTTTCTGTTTGCGCTACCGCCCGGATGGCCCACGATAAACCCTTGCGGCGAAAATCGTGGCCCACAAATACCGCCACGCGATCCTCCGGTGACAACGCATATACATCTCTAAACCATTGGCGATCTTTTTGAATTTGCGCTGCGTCCGGCGGCGCAAGCATCATGGGGTTTTCAAGCAACGCCAGTTTGCTGCCGGCGGTGTTGTAGAGAGATCGGAAATCCTTTTCCATGGTGGGGCTGATGCAAAGAATTTTCCAGGGCTGCTGATCAGCGGGGACTTGTGC
>JAKBAC010000175.1 GCA_021809365.1 Planctomycetota bacterium
GCTCGCTGGGCACCTGGCTTAACGGTGACGGCGTAGGAATTACACCGCAAAAACCGGTCTACAGCCGCGTGCAGATGACCCTGAACCGCTGGGGAACGCTCCTGCCGGTTACCGATGAATTGTTGCAGGATAATAATGTGGCGCTTTCCAACTTCATTTTCGATGAAGGTGGAATTGCTCTGGCCTGGGATTTGAATCAGGCGTTTATCAGCGGTGCCGGGGCACCGCTGGCTCAGCCACAGGGAATTCTTAACAGCGGATCGCTGGTAACCGTGGCGGCAGATGTCAACCAGCCCGGCTTCACCATCAGTTACAGCAACCTGGTGAATATGAAGAGTCGCCTCTGGACCATTCGCCCCGGTGACACCAGCGGTGTGGTATGGATCGCTCATCCGGACGCGGAGGCTCAATTTGAGCAACTCAAGGATTCTGCGGGCCGGAACCTTTACTTCGCTGCCGGGACGATCCAGCAGTCGCCCCAAGCCCGGCTCTTTGGCATTCCCGTGGTGTACAGCTTCCATTGCCAACCCGTCGGGAATGCCGGTGATGTGATCCTGGCTGATTTGAACCAATATCTTGTTTCAACCAAAATCGGCGGCGGCATTGAAGCGGCCATGTCCATGCACCTGTACTTTGATGCTGCGGAAGTGGCGTATCGCATTATCTACCGGGTGGACGGCAAGACCGCCCGACAGACGCCGCTGGTCATCCCCAACAGTGCCAACAATCGCAGTGGTTTTGTGGTGGTGGCTGCGCGAACCGTCATTTCGTAACTGATCCAATAAGGTGACAGGGTGATGGGAGCCTGGGACAGGCGGCTGGCCAACGGCGGAACACTGAACAACGATAAATCGGCCGGAACACATTTCGCCGACGGATCACAACGTGTACGCTGTCTGCCGCGACGCTGATTTCCAGATCACACCCACATCCTGTCATCTTTTGCCGGGGAATTCCCATGTTGATCGCACAAAGTGTCAGCCGGCTTGCCGGGATACAAACGTGGCTGCCGATCTTCGCGACAGCTTCGGTGATTGTGGGGCCGCTGATGGGGTGGCTGATTGGCCATGAGCGGCGAATCAGCCGCATGGAACAAGCCCTGGTGGAAGGCGTGCGGCGTATGGATGCGGCCGATCGTGATTCAGCGGCCTGGCGGCAACGCCTGGAAACCAAACAGGATGAGCAATCCGCGAAACTGGACCAGGTTCTCGGTGAATTAAGGGAGCTGTCTGATGCTCCATAACGCTGCGGAGAAATCTCTGGATTGGTCAGCCATTATCGGCCTGGGCACCGCCGTGTTCGGATTTATTGTGGCGGCCAGTCAGGCCCGGCGTGCGCTGGGGCATAAACGGGCGCGATTAAAAACGCATCGCCAAATGCGACTCTGGCGGAAGCGTGCCCGCCACGCCCGGATGCAGGCGGCATTCTGGCGCTATGTCGCCGGGCGATGGCATAAGGGGCCGTAGGAGCCTGTCCGAACACAATTTCTCGTAACTCCAGCTGTTCAATTTTTATTTCAAACAAGGAGCTTTCTATGATTCAGGGGAAAAGAATTTCTCTTCTGGCAGTTTTTTGCGTCGGGATGATGGCTACGGCCGGATGTGCCGGTATTCAGACCACTCATTTGACACCTGTCCCGGATTTCCTGGCTGTCCGGCATTCCGTCGGAGTAGCCAATACAGCAGCGCGTCGAACCCTGCGAGATTCGCGATCCCTGATGCGGCAAACCGCCAGAGCGGCAAACAGCGACCCGGCTGTCGCCGCCCTGCGCCCGCAGGTGAAAACCGTGGCGCGGGATGCGCAACAAACAAACGCCGCGACCTCTGCGACCCTCGCGATTTTCAAGCCCGCGCTTAAGGTGCAGGCGGCTTTTGTCCGATCCGCCCGTGCGGTGCAGGCGGGAGAATTGCATAATGCCGCCCGGTATCACGCGATTACTCATTCCTTAAGTTACAAACTTGGGCGATTTATTGTCCTTACGGTGTTTCTTCTCCTGGTGGCTGGGGGTCTTATCCTGTTTAGTGAGTCTGGCTGGGCCGGCGTTATTGCCATGAAGTTCCCGATCCTGGCCGCTGCATTATTCAAACCGCTGGAATATCTTGGCTCTCTTCTGGGAAAAGTGTGGGGATATATCGAAACCGGCGTGGCAACATTGTGGCGCGTCCTCGCCCGGAACTTTCCGTGGGCGGCAAAGACAAGTTCATAGGAGATTCTCGTAACGCGGTTGAAAGTGTTCCTTGTCATGGAGATGCCCATGAATATCCTGATCAAATGGCCCACACGGGGCCGGGCGAATCTGTTCTTTCAAACCCTGGCCCAGTGGCGGGCCTTGGAATCGCGGCGGCATAAGGTGGTGTATCTGATTGCCATTGATGTGGATGATCCGGTGATGAATCATTCATCGGTGCTGGAACTCCTGGCGCGGATGCCCGAGGTGCATTATCGCATCGGACCCGCCGGTCGCAGTAAAATTGACGCCTGCAACAGTGATCTGGAAGATGCCGTTGTGTTGATCGGCATGGAGCCGGATGTACTGATTCTGGCCAGCGATGACATGATCCCGCAGGTGAATTCCTGGGATGACACGATTGCGGCAACCATGCGCCAGCACTTCCCCGCCATGGACGGGGCGCTGCATTTTGATGATGGTTATATGGGTTCCACGAGGCTTATTACGCTAAGCATCATGGGATGGAATTTATATCGCCGCTTCGGTTATGCCTATCATCCCGCCTACCGCTCGATGTTCTGTGACAATGAATTTACCGATGTGGTGCGGCACATCGGTAAATATTATTATCAGTCGCGCGTCCTGTTTCGCCATTGCCATATCGGTCGCCGCCCGGATGCGTTGTTTATCCGCAATCAGCAATGGTGGGATGCGGATAAGGCGATGTATGACCTGCGCCGAGCTATACATTTCGGCCTGTCTGAACCGGTGTTGAGCATTTTAATTCCGACGCTGCATCGGCGGCATACCGCGCTTGCGGCGCTGCTGAAGGAATTGCATCGGCAAATTTTTGCCACGGATAACCCCTGGCAGGTGGAAGTTCAGTGCACTCTGGACGGCGGCGAAAAGCCGGTCGGTGAAAAGCGTGATGCACTGCTGCGCCATGCCCGCGGACGCTTCATCGCCTTTATTGACGATGATGACATGGTAGCCCCCAGCTATATCGCCGATATTCTCCAAGCCATAACCCATCAGCCGCAGGCCGATTGCGTGGTGTTTGCCGGCCGGCTGGAAGTGGATGGTGTCTACGCCGGACCGTTTGATTATTCCATTACCCATAAGAAATATTATCAGCGCGGCAACGCCTATTTCCGCACACCGAATCATCTGTGCCCGGTGCGGCGGGAACTGGCGTTGCAGGTGGGCTTCAAAGCGATCAATCGCGGTGAAGATACCGATTACGCCGTGCGCCTGTTTCCGCTGCTGAAATCAGAAAGCTCCATACCTGATCCGGAAAATATCAACCCACGCAAAACCCTCTATTTCTACCGCTTCAGCCCCACCGGCACCGCCACCCAGGGCAAGTAACGCCGGGGGATGTAGCGCCGCGTATGATCAGCCCAATGCGGACGCGTTGGGTTGAAATCGGGACACGGTCTGATGGCGCGATGCACTTTTCTTCGGCACGATTGACGCGGCGGGTGTGGTGTTGGAGCACGGATAATTTCCGGGGCGGCCCTGCCGCGGGATGAATTTGTCGGGAATAGTTGGCGCTTTTGGATATTGCGTTTTACATCTCATTGGCAGGTTCTTATATTACAAGTTGGCAGAATTGTTGTAGCTTCTGTGGAAACGGCTCAGGGCCGGCCGGAAGCGCAGGTCTGCATGACCATCAGGACGCATGTGTCCTGCCAGGAGAAAAACGGATGTCCGATGAATCCAAGTGTCCCTTCCATTCAACCAGTCGCAGCTCTACAGCCAATCACGATTGGTGGCCCAACCAACTGAATCTCAAACCGCTGCACCAGAACTCAAGCCTTTCCAATCCTATGGATGCGGACTTTGACTATGCAAAAGAGTTTAAGAGCCTGGACCTTGCCGCAGTGCAAAAGGATCTTCGGGCATTGATGACCGATTCGCAGGATTGGTGGCCGGCGGATTTTGGTCATTACGGGCCGTTGTTTATCCGTCTGGCCTGGCATGCTGCCGGCACCTATCGCATTGGTGATGGTCGGGGCGGGGCGGGTTCGGGGCAACAGCGCTTCGCGCCGCTGAACAGTTGGCCGGACAACGTCAATCTGGACAAAGGACGTCGCCTGCTCTGGCCGATCAAGCAGAAGTACGGGCGCAAGCTATCCTGGGCGGACTTGAATATTCTGGCGGGCAACGTCGCTTTGGAATCGATGGGCTTCAAGACCTTCGGTTTCGGCGGCGGCCGTAAAGACGTCTGGGAGCCGGATGAATCTGTGAATTGGGGATCAGAAAAGAAGTGGCTGGCCGATGAACGCTACAGCGGTGAACGGCAATTGGCCGGCCCGTTGGCAGCGGTACAAATGGGACTGATTTATGTAAACCCGGAAGGCCCCAACGGCAATCCGGATCCCATCGCGGCCGCACGGGACATCCGTGAAACTTTCGCGCGCATGGCCATGAATGATGAAGAGACCGTAGCCCTGATTGCCGGCGGCCATACGTTTGGTAAATCCCACGGTGCCGGGCCGGTTTCGCATGTGGGACCTGAGCCGGAGGCTGCCGACATTCAACAGCAGGGTTTTGGCTGGAACAACACCTTTGGCACGGGCAAGGGTGGCGACACCATCGGCGGCGGCCCGGAAGTTACCTGGACCAGCACGCCTACAAAATGGAGCAATAACTTTTTTGAGAATCTCTTCGGATTTGATTGGGAACTTACCCGCAGCCCGGCTGGTGCGCAGCAATGGAAAGCCAAAAACGCCGCCGGGGCCGGCAGCATTCCTGACGCCCATGATCCATCCAAGCGCCATGGTCCGACCATGTTAACAACCGATCTGTCATTACGATTTGACCCGGCTTACGAAAAGATATCGCGGCGATTCCTTGAACATCCCGACCAGTTCGCTGATGCCTTCGCCCGTGCGTGGTTCAAGCTCACCCACCGTGACATGGGTCCGCGCGTGCGCTATCTGGGGACGCTTGTGCCCAGGGAAGAGCTGATCTGGCAGGACCCGATTCCGGCTGTGAATCATCCGTTGATTGGCGAAGCGGATATTGCGGTATTGAAGGGCACAATTCTCGCATCAGGGCTGCCAATTTCACAGTTGGTGTCCACGGCATGGGCGGCGGCGTGTACGTTCCGCGGTTCGGATAAGCGCGGCGGAGCCAACGGCGCTCGCATCCGCCTGGCCCCGCAGAATAATTGGCCGGTCAATCGGCCGCAGCAATTGGCCGCGGTGCTGAAAATCCTCGAGAATATCGGGCAAGCCTTTAACGGTGCCCGACGGGACGGCAAAAAAGTTTCGCAGGCGGATTTAATTGTCCTGGCCGGTTGCGTCGGCGTTGAACAGGCGGCAAAAAAGGCGGGTTATAACGTGACTGTCCCCTTTACGCCGGGCCGCATGGACGCCTTGCCTGCGCAGACCGATGCCCATTCCTTTGCCGTTCTGGAACCGCTTTCTGACGGGTTCCGTAATTATGTCAAAAGCTCGTCCGGCATACCGCCTGAAGCACTGCTGATTGATCAGGCCCACTTGCTGACCCTGACGGCACCTGAGATGACGGTGCTGCTTGGCGGCATGAGAGTGTTAAACACCAACGTGGGCCAAGCACCGCATGGCGTACTGACCCAGCGCCCGGAAACGCTGACCAATGACTTTTTCGTGAACCTGCTGACCATGGACACGCAATGGAAAGCACTCTCGGAAAACAATGATCTATTTGCGGGCCTTGATCGCAAAACCGGGCAACAGCAGTGGACCGCAACGCGCGTGGACCTGATCTTCGGCTCGCATTCCCAACTGCGCGCCATGGCTGAAGTTTACGCCACCGCCGATTCCCAGCAAAAGTTCATCCGCGACTTTATCGCCGCCTGGAACAAAGTGATGAACCTGGATCGCTTTGATCTGGCCTGAAGCGAAATGGGGACGCAGTTGGCTTTTTCATCTTAGGCCTCCGTGTTGCGCCTGACTGGTGACTCATTCCGTTTGAGATTACAGGCCAGAATCCAACTCCCTGGCTTATACCCTGCGATTCAAAGGGATTGAATTATTAGCCCGACGCGGAAGCGTCGTGGTTGGGTGCGGAATGTGGTCATGGCGAAAGTTTGCCCCCTGGCTCGGCACGCCCTTTGCCAATCGCGACGACCCGAGCCGCGTCGTGTTATAAAATTCCGTTTCCGCCACCAACTCAACGCTGCCGCATTGAGCTAACAGAACCCCTTGGGATCCTGCGCGTTCGCGTTCGACTTTTCAAGTTCCCGATGGGCCGTACATGCACGCGTGATTGTTCCGGTAGCGCCTGCCGTAAATTGAGTTGGGTATTTCAGGATGCAAATACCGTGACACATGGTGGCGCGTTATCTGTGTACGTTCATTCTTTATTTCCCCGCCGATTTAATCATTATCGACAACGCCGGGTGGCCCAAAACATAGGCCTCATACGGCGGGTATTTCGGAAGCCAGTCCGCAGGCGTACTGTCGTCCGATTGTCGCGACTGATACCATTTTTTACCCACCTTGGCCGACCGCAG
>JAKBAC010000028.1 GCA_021809365.1 Planctomycetota bacterium
GAATCTCTGGAGCGCCTGGTCGGAAACGGCGGCGAACAAGGGGTCTCCGGGTGTCGATGGCACAAGCATCGCGCACTACGAACGCGATGTGGAATCGAACGTGGCGTATCTGTCGAAGTCGTTGCGGGAAAGGGGTGGCCACAAAAAAAGCCATTCTTCCGCGAGCATAATGCGATCATGCGTTTAGGTTTTGTCTTTTCGCTTTTTACTGAAGAAGGTTTTCAGCAATTGGGCACAATCGTCGGAGAGGATATCCGGGGTCACTTCCAGCCGGTGATTCAATCTCGGATCATCGGCGATGCGAAATAGTGTCGTCACGGCACCGGCCTTTGGATCACGGCAGCCAAAAATGACACGGCGGATGCGGGCGTTGACCAGGGCACCGGCGCACATGGGGCATGGTTCGAGCGTGACATAAAGATCGCAATCGGTGAGTTGCCAGCGGTTTAATGCCGCGCCGGCCTGGCGCAGCGCGATAATTTCCGCATGGGCGGTGGGGTCACGATCCGCTTCGCGTTGATTACCACCTGTGCCGACAATACGGGGGTGGCCGCCGACATCCTGCACGATCAGAGCACCTACGGGGATTTCATCACGGGCGGCGGCGGCTTGTGCCAGTTCAATGGCGGCGCGCATAAATTGTTGGTCATGGGTGGTCATCATCATCTCATCACGGCCAGGTTGTGTCGGCTAATGTAAGGCCGACGGATCGCGGTGGCAATATGTCAATACGTGGCATTTACGGTTGATATTCTCCCCCATTCTGCCCTACACTATAGACGGACTTTGGAAAGCACGCGACCGAATGGGATTAAGTCCCGATGCGGTCGGCACTTAAAGGCTGTTTTGGAATTGAAAGCCGCGCGGGCGTAAGTGGGTGGCGCGTACCCCGCGAATGATGCCGCTTTAACGAAAGAGGAACTGAATATCGTGAAGACCGTCATTTTGCCGGAACCGGAATCCATGCAGGTGTGGTTTGATTTTGATGGCACCATATCCAGGCAGGATGTGCTTGATGAGCTGGTGAGCCGATACGCACGTAATGAATCATGGAAACTCATTGAAGAGCGCTGGAAAGCGGGGTTAATCGGTTCGGAAGCGTGCTTGCGCGAAGAATTCGCACTGTTGGATATTTCCGATGATGAACTCCACTCTTTTGTGGACCAAATTGAAATTGATCCCGGTTTTATTCCGTTAATTGAATTGCTTCGCCAGAACCACGTTCCGTTCGCCATTCTCAGTGATGGCATTGAAAAAATTATCCGCGGGATTCTCGCTCGCCATGACGCGGGAAATATTGAAATTCGCGCCAACCGAATATCCCGGCGGAAACAACGGATTCAACTGGTATGCCCCCACCGCCAGGATCATTGCTTATCCGCGGCGGCACATTGTAAATGCTACAGTGCCAGCTCCCTGCGGGTGGGCCGGCGAAAAACCGTTTATATCGGTGATGGCCGAAGCGATCTGTGCCCCGCGCGGCAGGCGGATATCGTTTTTGCCAAGGGCGTTCTGGCGGAGGAACTTTCGATGCGGCAGCGACCTTACATAGCATACTCCAGTTTGCATGAGATCACGGCGGTAATGAACCGGGCCTGGGCTTCGCGCGTTGCGGCAGTCTGATAAACTCAATGACGATTGGATCGCGAACGTTATGTCCGGAACAACTGAATCATTGCCCCAGTCACCGCACCTTGAGTTGGACGGGCGGACGCTCGAAAATGTGCAAAACGCATTGGAATGTTCCCGACCACACACTGAAAATCTGCTGGCACAAATGCTCCAAATTAAATCGCCGAGCGGCCAAGAACGCGCCATGGTGGAATTTCTCGCCGCATGGGCGAAAGAGCAGGGCTTTGTAACAGACCAATTTGAATTATCCGAAATCCAAATGCAAACGTATCCGCACGCGGCGATGCCCCATATTCCATTGGCCGGAAGACCAACGCTGGTCATACGCTTTCCGGGCAGGGGAGTTGGCGGTGATTTAATGTTTAACGCGCACAGCGATGTCATTGCCCCAGGGGATGCGGCCGGATGGAAATTCGGCCCATGGTCCGGACATATCAGCGATGGCCGCATTTATGGGCGTGGAGCCTGTGATGTCAAAGGCCCCTTGGCCAGTGCTCTGGCGGCGCTCCTGGCTTTGAAGAAAGTATACCCCTCCGGTTTACCGGGTGATGTGATGGTGGAAATAATTCCCGGCGAAGAAGATTGCGTCGGGTTGGGGACACTGACAAGTTATCTGCGCGGTTATCACCCGAAGGGACTTATTGTGCTGGAGCCGACGGAAGGACTGCCGCGGCCGGCGTCGCGTGGTGGCGCGCGATTCACCATGAAGGTGCGCGGCAAGGCGGTACATGGAACAGTCAAATGGCTGGGGAAGGACGCCATTATCGCATTACGGGAGGTTCTGCAAAATCTGGAAATCATGGAAGTGGAATTTGCGGGGGTGGATTCCAACCCGCTTTTTGCGTGCTATCCGATCATGCGCCCCATTACCGTGGATCGGATCGAAGGGGCTAATTGGCAAGGCGCGACCTGTGATCTGGCAAGCTGTCAGGGGTATCTGGAACTTCTGCCCGCGGACAAGCCGGCGGTCTGGAAAAAACGATTTCAAAATCGGCTGACGGAATTGCATCAGCAGGGCAGGGGCCGCGATTGCGCGTTGGAGATTGAATTCTCGGAAGAATATGGTGGGCACGAAATTTCCCCCGACCACCCATTGGCACATGCAGCGCTGCGGGCCATGCAATCCGCGGGCCTGGCAGCCAATTTGCCGCCATGGGCGGGCTTCAATGCGGGTTGTGAGGCGAATTTACGCTGGGGCATTGACCAAACGCCTACGTTGGTATGGGGCCCCGGCAGTTTGAAGCAGGCGCATGGCGTGGATGAATTCGTGGAACTTAAGACTGTGCATGAAACGGCGCTGGCTTTTGCGCTGTGTGCAATACATTGGACCACTTTACCGGTAAGATAACAGCATGACACAAGCACTAGAGCATCAACTTGGATTGCCCGACATTCACGCCACTGAAAAATCCCGGGAGTGGTTTACCCGTGCCAAGCAGGTACTGGCCGGTGGAATCAGCAGCTCCGCCCGCACGTCGACCACCGGCCCGCTACCATATCCGCTATATATTGCGCGCGGTGCGGGGTCGCATGTATGGGATGTCGATGGCCACGAATTTGTGGATTATCTGCTTAGTTATGGCGCGGCGCTTTTGGGCCACGCCGACTCCGGGCTGGTAACTTCGGTGCAGCGGCAGTTGAGCCGGGGCACGATGTTCGGGACGTGCAACACGGTGGAAGTGGAGCTGGCGGAGCAGATTTGCGCCATGGTGCCGGGCGCGGAATTAGTGCGTTATGCCAGTTCCGGATCGGAAGCCGTCAGTGGAGCGATTCGGGCCGCACGCGGGGTGACGGGGCGCAATGGGATTCTGAAATTTGAGGGGCACTATCACGGCTGGGTGGATGTTCTGGCCATCAGCAACCGTCCAACGGCAAGCGAGGCGGGGGCGCTGGAGCATCCCAACAGCAGTCCGCATTCCCGTGGCATTCCCGCGGGTGTCAGTGAGGATGTGGTGATTGCTCCATGGAATCACAAGGAGATCATCGAGCACTTATTGAATCAGCATGGCCATAAGTTGGCCGCGATGATCCTTGAGCCTGTTGTGGCCAATAATGCCTGCATCATGCCGGAGGATGGGCTGTTGCCATGGCTGCGTGAGCAGTGCGACAAGCGCGGCATTTTGCTGATCTACGATGAAATTGTCACCGGCTTTCGGCTGGCCCGTGGCGGTGCGGCGAAATATTTTGGCGTGACGCCGGATTTAACTGTGTTCAGCAAAGCCATCGGCGGTGGATTTCCAATCAGCGCCTTTGCGGGGCGACGGGCGGTGATGGAACAGATTGGAGCCAATGTGGTCAAACATGGGGGGACCTACAACGGCAATCCGTTGTGTGCGGCCGCGGCACTGTGTACACTTCGCAAAATAAATGAAGCCGGAACGCTGGAGGCCATTCATGCCCATGGCCAGGCATGTATGGAAGCGATCCGCCGCGCGGCATACGATGCCAAGGTGCCATGCGTGGTGCAGGGTGTCGGAAGCATGTTTCAGGTGATTTTCAATAGTGATGGAAAACCGCTGAAACACTACCGCGATCTCTGGCGTGTCAACACGCAGCGCTATGCGGAATTCCGGCAGGCGCTGCTCATGCGGGGGGTGCATGTGAACAGTTCCGGATCGGCGTGCTGGTTTGTCAGCGCGGCCCATACGGCGGAAGATATGGAATATACTGTGCGCGCAATTGGTCAGGCCATGAACGCCGTGCGTTAATTCAAAGCCATCGCGGCCATGTTTTATGACGCGCATTACAAGGATGAGAATACAATTGAATCCAGTTGATTTTGTAGCAGACCAGCTTAGCCCCGCCATGGTGGCTCGCCTCTATCAGGCCTTGCCGCAATGGGCGATTACCCGGCTGCGGACCCAGCGCTTCCGGAGAACGGTGCGGTATGTTGGTCGCTACAGTCCCTTTTATCGCAAAGCGTTTCACGACCGCGGCATTGATCCGCGAATGGTGCAAGCACCGGCGGATCTTGGGGATTTTTATACGATGCCCGAAGACGTTGTGGCCGATCCCAAAGCGTTTATTTGCCGCCCGCCCAATATCGTTTTTGAATCCTCCGGCACCAGCGGCAAAAACAAGCAGATTTATTATGATCGCCGGGAATTGGCGCAAATAAGCCAGATCGACGCGGCGGGACTGCGGCTGATGGGGGTGGAGCAAACGGATCGTGTCGCCAACGCGTTTGATTTCTCGATGTGGATTCCAGGAATGCTCGTACACAACGCCCTGATGGCGGCCAACACCTTCAGCATGGCGTTTGGGAAGGTTGATCCCCTGGAAGTCTATCGTCGGCTGGAGCAATATCAGTTCAACGTGATTATGGGAGAACCTACCTGGCTGATTCGCCTGACCGAACTGGCCGAAGCGCATGGCAGCGTGCCGCTGAAACTCCTGATCGGCGGAGCGGAAGAGATGCCGCGCGAAGCCATCGGCTGGATGAACCGCGTCTGGCAGGGCGCCAAAGTGCGCATGTGCTACGGCAGTGTGGAACTCGGCAGCGGCCTGGGTTATCAACCATGCGATCAGCCGGATATCTATCACATTGATGACACTGATTTTTATCCTGAAATCATCGAACCCGATGGCAACGGTCTGGGTGAACTGGTTTTCACGACATTGCGGCGAACGGTCATGCCGCTGCTGCGATATCGTACACGGGATGTGACGCGGCTGATTCCGGAGCAATGCCCCTGCGGCCTGCGCGGGTTGCGCATGAGCCGCCTGCGGGGCCGCCGGGATGAATTGATCGTCGCCAGCGGCGGGAATTTATACCCGCTGATGTTTGAAAATATTCTGCGGCCCGTGCCCGGATTAACGCATGACTGGCAGGTGATCTTCAAGCTGGAATCATTGCGTGAAATCATGGAAATCCATCTGGAATCCACGCGCACGGATAACGATATTCTGCAGCGTGAGATTCACCAGCAGATGCGCCGGCAATATCCTGACCTGATCAAGAATCTGGACATCGGAATATTCGACCTGCGCATTGTGCAACACCCGCCCGGCGCGCTACGCGCGGATCGCAAGCTCAAACGCATGGTGGATCACCGCTACGACCATGCGGCGGCACCCGCCTCCGTAGATCGGGCCGACGCGGCCAGCAGGGAGGCCGCTCATGCCGGATAAATCGCATCCGACGTTATTGGTGGTGGGGGACAGCATCAGCCTGGGAATATCTGAAATTCGCGGCACTGAGGTTACCGGTAACGTGCGCCGCAGCTACCTTGATATTCTTCGTGCGGAATTTCCGCAAATCCATTTCGTGGTTGATGCGGATATTCATCGCACCACCGCGGACGCGCTGGATCTGATGGATTCCCTGCTGCACCGGCACCGGCCAGATGTGGTGCTGCTGATGCTGGGGGGGAATGATGCGGATTTGCTGTGGAAACGGTTTGTTGTCAGCAACGGGAAGATCGTACAGAACCGTATTCGTGTGGATCGATACGCCGCCAACCTCACGCGGTTGGCGCAGAAAGTGCTGGCCGGGGGCGCTCGTCTGATCCTCACCGATATGCCCAATCACTCCCTGGAGATTCGCGGAAAATACCTGTCCGGTTTAAGCGGCAAGGATGTCAGTGCCATGATTCAGGCGCATGGTGGTCAGCCGGTGTCGGATCGGGAACTGGAACTCTATCGCGTTGCCGCCGCGCAGGTGGCCGCGGAGCAGCAATGTCCGTTTGTCCGGTATGGCACCGCCCTGAGCCATGTGCCGCTTGAAAGCGTATCCGGGCCTGATGGCGTGCATCCCAATGATCATGCCCATGAAATCATCGCCCGGGAATTAAGCCCGGCCATACAATCGGCTTTGGACCATTTCCGCGCTCTAGAGATTGGATCAAAAGCGTGATCATGCGGACAATAAAGCATCGCCGATTCCTGCTGTGGATAGGGCTGTTTCTGGCCATTTCCCTGGACACCAGCGTGCAACTCTGCTGGCGGGCTTCGGTGCCGCAGCATGGTGGCATGGTTCATGCCCTGGATACAACGCTTGTTAAGCCGTTATTTCTTTTGAGCCTGCTGCTGCATGTCTGGCAGTTGTTCAACTGGATGATGGTGTTGGCCCTCGCGGATCTGAGTTTCGTTCAGCCCATTACCGCATTGAGCTACATTGCCGTGGCGATCAGTTCACATTGGCTTTTTTCGGAAAATCTCAGCCCCGTGCAACTCTGCGGAATGGGAGTTGTGCTCGTGGGTGTTTATCTGGTCAGCCGAACCGCCACCGCCGCGCCGGCCATGGATATGCAAGTCCGACAGTCCGCATCGGAGGCTGCGCCATGAACGTGTACTGGATGGGACTGTTGAGTTTCTGCGCCGCGGTGGTGCTGGAAACGCTGGGGCAGGTGACGATGAAAATCGGCACGCGCAACATGCCCCACGGTGCCGGTTCCATCCTGCGGCGCATCGTGGGCAATCTTTGGGTTCAGGCCGCAATTGCATCATTTATGGCCGAATCCATTTTCTGGACATGGACGCTGCATCTTATGCCGCTGATCATCGCGTTTCCCATGGGTGCCATCTGTTTTGCCACGGTGGCACTATGTGCGGCGCATATTCTTAAAGAACAAATGAGCACACAACGCTGGATCGGAATCCTGCTGATACTTGTCGGTGTGGTCATGCTGGGCATGAAGACATAATGTTCCAATATTCCATGGATATTTGATTGTGGTTTCCGCGCACGAGTGCCAAATTGCGCGGCGGCCCGCATGATGCGCCGCAGCACATTTTCCCGATTCAAAAGAGAAAGTTCACTTGCCTGCGGTGGGTTCCTGTTCCCGCGGCACAACCGTGATCGGACGGATTTTAAATTTTGGATTCTGGCCGAAAAATTCCGCCGGATTATTATGAAACAACCGCAACAACGTGGACCGGTCATGCCCGCGCCGCTGTGCTTCGAGCATGGTGCGATGCGTATTGAATGGATCACTGACGCCCCAATCCGCCGCGGCGTTCACACACAATCGTTCCGCCCCGTAGGTTTCAATCATATCAACCGCCCGGGCGGGGGTAGCCTTGCTGATCGGATATATTGTCATACCCGCCCAATATCCCGCATCTTTAACCAGGCCGATGGTGTGTTCTTCAACGTGATCAATGAGCACGCGCGCTGGATCAATGGCCGATCCGAAATCATGCAGCATCTCCAGAATCATGCGCGTGCCTTTGAGTTTATCCTCAAGGTGCGGCGTGTGAATAAGAATCAGAGAATGCCTGGGCGGCTTGGAGTGATTTCCACCGCTCGTGTCAGTCCGCGCGGCATCAATGGCCATCCGCACATGCTCCTGAAATACCCGGGCTTCATTGGGCGTATTTTTATTCAGGCCGATCTCGCCAATTCCCAACACGCTTGGACATGCCAGAAATTTCGGAATTTCCGCCAGCACTTCGCGGGCTTTTCCCATATCTTCCGCTTCCTTGGGATTCAGGCATATCCAGGCATAATGCTCAATACCGAATTGCGCTGCGCGCCGCGGTTCAAATTCGGTCAATTGCCGAAAGTAATCCATAAACCCCGCGGGAGAGCGATCAAACCCCGCCCAAAACGCCGGCTCACTGACCGCCACCACGCCCGACAGCGCCAGCATTTCGTAATCCGCGGTTGTGCGGGAAACCATGTGAATATGTGGATCAATGAGAAACATGGCCGTGCGCCTCCTGGCTGAAAGATTACTTTATAGAATATAGTTCCTGAATCGCCTTGGCCCGGCCCGGTTCCGATTGTTGCAGAATGGTCAGCGCGTCATGAATGAATTTCAGTCGTGGGTCGGATTGCAGAGCTGCGGCATCCGGAGCGCGATCCATGCGATCCAAGGCGGCGGCAAGTTCAATGAGCCGCGCCCGCGCTTCAAGAAAGTACATGTCCAGTACCTGTGAAGCATTCAATTTGCCGACGGATGTTCTGGAGGTTGTCATCATATCCATTCCTCTGAGGCGGTGGCCCCGGTTGGAACCAAGTCGCTAATCCAATGAATTGTAGCGTAGAAGGGCACCCGTGAGGAGTGTTGCCCGCGGACCGACGCTTGCAAGGGTGTGACCATAATTCCGGGCGAACGGCGAAATCAGCGGCATAAATGCCGGCGCTAAGAGAAGGGTGCGTCCTGAAAACTCGCATCCCGGCACCACGCCCGGAAATCTTGCCACTCACCCGCTTGCAACGCCTGCCCAAATGGCTGGACTACTGGTCAAAGTCACAATCGGGCATAGAATATAAACAGTAATGAATGTTGGATTGCTTTTACAGGAGTATTTGCTATGCGGTACAATAAGACAAAGCTACTCCCGATGTTGGCGACAGTCGGCTTATTGGTCGGCTGCAGCTACAGCCCCACCACACCGGCTACGCATGTGGGCCGGGAATATCTTTCGCAGCGCTGCTCGGCGGCGGTTGCGGAATTTAAGGAAGCCCGCCCGGATATGGGTAAGTGGATCAAATCGGCATACGCTTATGCGATATTGCCTTCGGTGGGTGCCGGTGCGATTGGCATTGGCGGCGCTTCTGGCCGCGGCGAAGTCATGCGGAATGGCAATTTGCTTGGCTATTGTAAGATGACGCAGGTGAATATCGGCGCACAAATTGGCGGCCAAAGCTTTTCAGAATTGATTCTTTTCCACGATCAATACGCTTTGAGCCGGTTTGAATCAGGCCAAACCACATTTGACGCCCGTGCCACGGCGGTGGCCGCGGCCAGCGGCGCGGGAACCGCCACGAATTACCAATACGGCGTGATGGTTTTTACTCTGCCGCAGAATGGGCTGATGGTGCAGGCGGCCATTGGCGGCCAGCACTTTACCTTTTCCCCGGTAGATCAATAGCGACTTTTGCATCGGGGCGGTATACATTGGAACTGACGCATGACGCAAGCCGGTGACGATGGCCAACTGAAATATTTTCCGGGGGCCAAGCCAACGGTTGACGGCCTGGCGATACTCGAAACTCTTGAGATTGTGTCGCGCTCCAAGTTTACAATGGCCGAACCGCGGGTGGGTCAACTTGCACCCATGGGAACAATCCAGATGGTAACGGTGCACCATACTGGATTCCCACAGGCATGGTTGGTGGATGGATTTAGCGCCACGGCACGGCATCTGGAAGAAATTCGGCAACTTCATTGTGATTCCGCCGGGCGAAATTGGGCGGATATTGCCTATCATTTTGCGGTGGATCGAAGGGGGCGCGTGTGGCAGTTGCGTGATGTGCGTTATCAGGGAGCGCATGTGAAGAACCACAACGCGAACAATATCGGTGTGGTGGCGCTGGGCAATTTCGATTTGCAGCAGCCACCTCCGATGCAGAGTGACGCGCTTCTGGCACTTTTGGAGTTTATGATCAGTGCGTATGGATTATCGGATATAACTACGCATCGGCAACTGGCGGATACGCCGACATCGTGCCCTGGGGCCAATCTGCAGCGACTGCTCGATCGGCACGCCAGGAATTTGAAAAAGAGGCTTCAATGAATGCACCAACGGACGTCAAAATTGATCCGGCAACTGAAATGGCCGCCGAACGAACCATGTTGGCGTGGATTCGCACGGGCTTGGCATTGATGGGGTTTGGCTTTGTGGTGGCCAAGTTCGGGTTATTCCTGCAGAAGCTGGCGGAAATTAAGGACATTCACATTAAGGTCGCGGCGAATCAATCCGCATCGGTATGGATCGGCATTGTTCTGGTGCTGCTGGGCGTGGGAGTGAATGTGGCCGCGGCGATTCGCTTTTCAGCATTGATTCGGCGCTTACACGCGGGCGAACGAGCCAAGCCGATGCGTTGGGAACTGGCCACAACTGTGGCCGTCATCATGGCGCTGATTGGTCTGGGTATCGCGGGCTATCTGCTGCGGCTGGGCTGAGGCTCGGGCCCGGGCGTCCGCTCCGACCACGGCAACGGCACCGCATTATCATGACGGTGCTCCAAGGGATGTTCTTTCCAATTCCCGATAAAAAACGGGCACATCCGACTCGGAGCCATTCATGACATTTTATGTGGAGCCGCCCATTCATTTTTTCTCAGATACGGATTGCGTGGCTGCGCGTGTATGCGGCCAGGGGTTTACATTGGTCAACAGGGTAATTCGGACGTTTCTCCCCTTGGCGATTTTAATGCCCTTATACCAGTCCCAGATAAAGTACCGCACATGGTGTGCATTGAAATAGGCCAGCGCCCGACGATCCGCCACAATACAATATTTGTGTTTAATGTCGATGCGTGGTTGGCCCTTGCGGCAAAATTGCACTTGCCGCAACACGTCCGCCGGGCCGGGAAATAAATGTACTCCGCCCCGCGCATAAAATACCAGACTGGGTTCAAGATACCCCACGGCTCCAAGCTCAAAGCCGTCCGTGCGCAAGCGCCGCATCTGTGCGCCGGCCTCCCGGCTGATCTGCAATGCCTTGATACTCGGAAGTGTGGACACGTCCGCGATCATCAATGTCAGACCAAAACAAAGCACCGTCACATAAGGCCAGGCCGGCAGATTCCACGATATTGCCCCCGCCACGCCGGTGGCGATCAGCGCGGCAGCCAGTGGAATAAGGAAATCGAATTCTTTGGAATGCTGCGGCAAGAGCATGGTCCATCCGGCCACCACGGCACCGATTCCCAGGGCAATCCAGATCGCCATCCATACCCACCGTGCTGTGGCAAACCACTTCGGAGCCAATACGTCCGTCAGCCGATGCCAGCTTTGCACCAACGTATCCGCACAAAGAATCGCCAGTGGAATAAATAAGGGTAAAACATACTCCACCATCTTGGTTGCAATGCACTCAAAAATCAGCCATGACGGGATGATCCACGCCAGAAGAAATTGGTATGGCGATGGATCAATGGACATGACCAGTTTACCCCGGGCGCGGCGAATCGCGTGATACGCCGCCGGCACCAGTAAAACACTCCAAGGCCAGAATATGGCCCATATAACCAGCAGGTAAAATCCCGGCGGCTCGCCATGCCCCTGCAGGCCGCTGGAGGTGCGACGCACGAGATTTTGATTAAGCATTTCTTCAATGAGCTTGCCATGTGTGGCTTGCCACGCGGCGATAAACCATGGCAGTACCAGCAGGAGCAGAATTCCCATTCCCAACAATGGGCGCAAACGCCGCCACCAGTTCCAATTGCCTTTCCGGACAACTCCATAAAGCAATTCCGGCAGATGAACAATGCGGCGCTCCAGCGAGCTCTTCCACCATGCGCGGATCAAGTCCGCGGCTTTTCCCGTGGTGATCGACAGCGCGACCATCGTCGCGAGTACAAAAATGGGTGTGACGCCTTTGGTCATAATTCCGGCGGCCATGGAGGCCCAGAAAAGCAACACAACCCAGAACGATACATGTGTAGGACGCATCACATACGATTCATTGAGCACCTCGCCACCGGTGGAATCCTGAAGTTGATCAACGCGCGGCTGGAGTTTCAGCTCGCCATCATCCGTGGATTGCGCATCCCACGCCTCCCACACGCAGGCCATGCACACCGTGGTGAAGAAAATCATGACGGAATCGGCGGTGGCCAGACGGGTTTCCACAAAAAACAGCGTCGCCACTGATAGCATCAAGGCGGACAGCAGGCCCGCCGCCCGGCCAAAACGCAGCCCCGCCATCCAATACACCACCAGCAATGTCAGCGTTCCGAAGAGAACACTCGGTAGTCGTGCCGCCATGCCGCTGACGCCGAAGATTTTGTAACTGATGTCCATCAACCAATAAATCACCGGCGGCTTGTCCGGGCGCAATGCGCCGTCAAAACGGGGCACTATCAGATTGCCACTGGCCAGCATTTCCCGCGCGGCTTCGGCAAACCGCGGCTCATCACGGTCAAACAAAGGAATGCGGGCCAGGCCCGGCAGATACAATGCCCCCGCCAGCAGGATAATCAGCAGGCCGTCCTCCCAACTCCACCATCGTTTTCCAGTTTTTTTAGTTTCGCGATTGAAAGCCATCTTGACTTCGTCCAAAAACAAATCCTTGCCGAAACTATACGGCAGCATCACGTATGCGGCTAGTCCTGCAACGCTACTGGGATAGTGCGTCGCATAAATAACCCCATTCGAACGGCATATCCGATATAATTAAAAGCTGGTTTTACGCGGCGGAAGGATTCCGTCCGCCAGAGGGTTTGGTTTCATGCGGTTAGACGCCTCTCAACACATGCGAATGGAGCAGCGGATGAAGCTGGCTCCACGGATGATTCAGTCCATGGAGATACTCCAGTTGCCCATGATGGCCCTGGAGGAACGCATAGACCAGGAATTGTCAGCCAATCCAGTGCTTGAACGCGAAGACTCTTCCGTTGACCAAGGCCCGGATTTGGCACCGGTCGCCGGAATGCCACCAGAAGCCGCCACACCATCGGCCGGCGAGTCCAATGTCCCGGACGCGCCGGAACACGAACCGATAACGCCCAATTTTGATGATTATTCTTCCAGCTCCCGCATTTCTTCCGCCAAAGCCGGAGATCGTGATCCCAAGATGGAGGCGATGGCCAACACAGCCGCGCCGGGAGCGTCGCTGCAGGAAGAATTGCATCACCAATGGAGTCTGGTGGAGGATATTGATCCGGCCATCCTTCGCGCCGGATCGGTATTGATTGACTGGGTGGATGAGGACGGCTTCCTGCGCGACAGCCTGGACACAATTTGCCGCGATCTTCCATCGGGAGTTCGGCGGGAGCACCTTGAACAGGCGCTACCGATTCTTCAAGAGCGGATGGAACCGGCCGGCGTGTGCGCCCGTGATTTGAAGGAATCACTGCTTTTACAAATTGACGCCCTTGTTCGGGATCAAGGCCTGGATTTAAGCATGGCGCGTACGCTGATCAGCCATCATCTTGATGATTTGGAGCTTAACCGCCTGCCGCAGATCGCCGCTAAAACCGGCTGGACGCTGGACCACATCAATGAAGCCCGCGCTTTTATGGCCCGGCATTTGCACCCGCGCCCGGGGCGGCAGGTGGTGGATCGGCAGGTTCCGACGGTCACGCCCGATGCAATCATTGAACCCGATGACCAAACCGGTGAATACCGCATACGCCTTACCGATGACCGCCTGCCACGGCTATGCGTTAATTCCATGTACAGCCGGATGGCGCGGGCACGCTCGGTGGATGCCGGAACCCGGCAATTTATTTCCAACAATATCCGCAATGCGCGCTGGCTCATTGAAGCGATTGAACAGCGGCGAAATACCCTGCTGAGAGTATTGCGCGTGGTGGTCGATGCGCAGAAGGAATTTATTGAAATGGGATCGGAGTTTCTCAAGCCACTGCCCATGACCGGCGTCGCCGATCAACTTGGGGTGCATGTGGCCACCGTCAGTCGGGCGGTAGCTGAAAAATATATTCAAACACCGCGCGGCATTTTTCCGCTGCGCGCATTTTTCAGCGGCGGGATGGAGAATTCGTCCGGCGAATCGGTCAGCTTTGACGCCATCAAAGCGAAACTCATGGAAGTTCTGGCTCAGGAAGATAAGCAGGATCCGCTCAATGATGATCAACTTGTCGAAAAGCTCAAAGCCAAGGGCCTTACCCTGGCGCGCCGCACCGTGGCAAAATACCGCAAAATATGCAAAATCGCTCCCGCCCGCCAACGCCGTCAGTACACCTGACCCAAACCGTGTTCACTTGCATTATTTTAACAAACTTGCTATGACTATCTGAACAACGGCGGATCTCCGGGGCTTTTGTTCCCGCTGATTCGCCATCCCGGTTTGCCGGGACGGCGGCCTGGTTGGGCGCTGGTGTAATCCGCCGTGCGGCGGACGCCTGCCAACCTTTCCAATGCAGCCGAATGTTGTATGAGGTCTTTATGTCCAGCACTTCCCTTAGCGGGGGAGCGGCCACAGCGCCAGCTCCCAAAACGCCCACGAAGCAGAACAAGCCCGCAAACTTGACCCAGCCAGGGGTCTCCATCCAGGCTGGAGCCGAAACCAGCAATGAGCTTCCGGTTCTCGGCCAGCCCACGGGTCTGACCGATCGATACACCGGGAAAAGCGGCGCACAGATACTCTTGCAGATGCTTATTGAGCACGGTGTAACGGATGCTTTCGGATACCCCGGCGGCGCGATTTTGCCGACATTTGATCAACTTTATGATGCCAAATTGAACTTTATCCTGGTGCGGCATGAACAGGGGGCCGGTCACATGGCGGACGGCTACGCCCGCGCTACCGGCAAGCCCGGCATCGTCATTGTCACCAGCGGTCCGGGTGCCACCAACACCGTGACTCCGTTGGCCACCGCCTACATGGATTCGATTCCGATGATCGTTTTTTCCGGTCAGGTTCGAACGTATGTAATTGGTAATGACGCGTTTCAGGAAGCGGATGTCACGGGCATTACGCGCCCGGTGACGAAGCGCAATTACCTTGTGAAAAATGTCAAAGATTTGCCGCGGATCATCAACGAGGCCTTTATCATTGCCACAACGGGTCGGCCCGGCCCCGTGCTCGTGGACCTGCCCGTGGATGTGACCACCAACAAGGTGGAGGGGGCCATTGATGACACGCCCTGGCTGCCCGGCTATAAAACCTATCGCCTCGGTCACAGCCGGATGGTGAAAGCCGCCGCCGAAATGATCAACGCGGCCGAGCGCCCGGTTCTGTATGTGGGCGGCGGTGCCATTATCAGTGGGGCGTGGCAGGAAGTCCGCGCTTTGGCGGAGAAGGGCAATATCCCCTGTACGACGACTTTGCTGGGCCTGGGCGCGTTTGATGAAAATAGTCCATTGAGCCTGCACATGCTGGGCATGCACGGCGGTGCTTACGCCAATTATGCCGTGCAGGATGCCGATTGTCTTATCGCCATTGGTGCGCGTTTTGATGATCGCGTGACCGGCAATCTAAAACTCTTTGCGCCCAAAGCCAAAATTGTGCATCTGGATATTGATCCCACGAGTATCAGCAAGAGCGTCAAGGTGGATGTGCCCGTGGTGGGCGATGCCCGCCTGTGCCTCAAGGACATGATGCAGCACATTGAACATCGTCCCCGCAAGCAATGGCTCGAACAGATCGCGGCATGGAAGGCCAAGTTTCCATTTGCCTATCGGGATGATTCCACCCTGGCCAAGCCGCAGGCGATTATTGAGGCGATTAACCAGGCCACCGCCGGCAAAGCTATTTTCACCACCGGCGTGGGCCAGCATCAAATGTGGGCCGCGCAGTTTATTCGATGGAGCATTCCCCGCAGTATGATAACCAGCGGCGGCCTTGGAACCATGGGGTACGGCCTTCCGGCCGCCATCGGCGCGCAGGTGGCGCGCCCGCGGGAACTGGTCATAGATATTGACGGCGATGGTTCATTTATCATGACAGCCATGGAGTTGGCCACCATCCATCAGTACAACCTGCCGGTGAAAATCGCCATCTTGAACAATAACTTTCAGGGCATGGTCCGCCAATGGCAGAAACTTTTTTACGGCGGTCGATTCAGCAATTCAAAGATGGTCAATCCGAATTTCGCGGCCATGGCGGAAAGCTTCGGTATTCGCGGCATCCGATGTGAGAAGAAAGCGGATGTACGGAAAGTCGTGGATGAGATGATTCGTCATCCGGGGCCATGCCTGGTGGATTTTATCTGCGAAACCGATGAGAACGTTTACCCCATGGTGCCCAGCGGAAAGGGAATCCATGAGATGGACCTGGGAATCGTCGGATCCGCTCCGCCCAATATGGAACGTGATATGGGCACGCTGGCGTAGGCCTGAATGGCGCCGGCGGGTGAATTCGCCGGTGCGCGCTGGCTAACCCATCCGGTGGTTGATCTCATCCCTGGAAAACAACCGCCGCGGTGTTGTTTTTGGAATCACAGCGCGGCCACGCGCCCGGCACCGGGTTACAGTTGATTTGCGGACAATTTTTAAATTGGAGTATTGATGATGCGTCATATTTTAACGGCATTGGTGATGAATGAGCCGGGCGTGCTATCGCATGTGGCCAATATGTTTTCCGCCCGGGGATTTAATATCGATTCTCTGGTCGTGGGGCGCACCGAGGATCCGAAGTTGTCGCGCATGACGATTGTAGTGATCGCGGATGAGCGCACTTTGGAGCATGTACGCAAGCAACTGGCCAAGATCGTCACCGTGGTCAAGGTGCGGGATTACAAGGATGCGCCTTTTGTGGCACGGGATTTAATGCTCGTGAAGCTGGGGGTCACGCCGCGCACCCGCAGTGAAATTATCGAATTGGCCGACTTGTTTCGTGGCCGTGTGGTGGATGTGGGCCATCAGGCCATCATGGTGGAACTTTCCGGTGAAGAAGAAAAACTCGATGCGTTCGTGGAACTGGTGCGGCCCTACGGTATTCGTGAGTTGGCCCGCACGGGCGTCATTGCCATGGCCCGCGGCGCGCAGGGCGGCGGCGATGATTCCATGGAGCACGCCACGGAACCGGCGCGGATGGTCAAACCCGTCGCCGGCAAGCGTCAACCGACGCAAGCGGAAATTGAAGCCACGCCGCCCGGGTGAAGCGTGCCGCCAACCGGATGGCAAGATCGTGCTGGTTAAAATAATTCTGAAACTGCGCCCGGCGCAACCGCCGCGAATTGACCTGCCGGAGGGCCTCGGTGAGTTTGTTCAACGTGCGCGCCGTGACAGTGCGCTGGGTCGATTCGATCCGCGAAATGGGTTCCTGCCGCACGGCGGATAAGTTCGCCATTTGCTGCTGGCCCGTCGCTTCGCTTCCTGCTCCTCAAGGTATAAACTCTTTCTCCACCTGCTCCAGAGATTTGCCTTTGGTTTCCGAAACGGCGGTAAGAACAAAAATGAAGCCCGCAACGCATATCAGCGCGTACAACCAGAACGCGCCGGCGTTGCCAACGGCGGCTTTCAGCGATGGAAAAGTCTGGGTGAGAAGAAAATCCGCGATCCAGAGCGCTGAAACGGCAATGGATATGGCGGTACCGCGGATGCGATTGGGAAAAATCTCGGAAATTAAAACCCAGGTGATTGGGGCCAGGGTCATGGCATAGCACGCAATGGCGGCCATCACCAGAATCACCACCGGCAGACCTTTTATATTTTCATAATATGCAAAACCAAGCGACGTGTGGGTAATGACCAAACCGCCGGCACCGATCAGCATCAGCGGACGCCGTCCGATACGGTCAACCAAGCCCATGGCAACGAGCGTGAATATAAGATTCACCGCGCCGGTTATCATGATGTCAAAAAGCACTCCATTGACGCGATAACCGGCGGCATGGAAGATGTCCTGGGCATAACTGAAAATCACATTGATGCCACACCACTGTTGAAATACCGCCAGCAATACGCCAATGCTGATAATTTTCAATACTCCCGGAGACAGCAAATCTGAAAGTTTCACCCGCCCAGTTTGTTCGCCGCGTAAGGTTCCCTGGATCGCGATTATTTCGCCATCGGCATGAGCATCGCCGGCAATACGGGCGAGGATTTCACGGGCTTCCCCGATCCGGCCCTGTTTCGCCAGCCAGCGCGGACTTTCGGGAATAACCAACGCCCCCAGCAGAAAAACAATTGATGGAACCGCGACGACAGTAAACATCCACCGCCAGCCCAGCCGACCATCCCATGAAGCCGCGATAATTGCCGTGGTTGCGTGAGCCGCGATCGGCTGTGCAATAAGCCAATTGACAATATCCGCCAGCAGAATCCCGATAACGATGGTAAGTTGATTCAGTGCGACCAAGCGGCCGCGGAAACGTGCCGGGGAAATTTCGGCAATATAAAGGGGTGATAAATTGGAGGCCATGCCAATCGCCACTCCCCCAATGATTCGCCAGACAGCAAACCACATAAACGCGGGTGCCCAGCCGGTAAGCACGGAAGATACCGCGAAGAGTATCGCGGCGACGGCCAAAAGTTTTTTTCGCCCGAATTTGTCGGTCAGCCAACCGGTCATCAGCGCTCCCGCCAGTGCCCCGAGCAGCGCACAGGACATCGCCCAGCCGATGGTATTGGCGTTTATGAGGTGAAAGTGCGGTACAAAAAACGGTTTGGCACCGCTGATGACCACCCAGTCATAGCCGAATAGAAGTCCGCCCAGCGCCGCCACCAATGCAATAGGAAGAACATAACCAAGCCGGACCTTTTCGGATTCTGACGGCACCCATTCACCCTGCATCATGATCAGTTCCTTTTTGTGGATGCAACATTTCTCTTTCCTGACCGATTATGAATTATCGGCGGCCCGATTCATGCGCCGGCTTTCCACCTCCGCCAGTAATTCCGATGCCAGGGCATGATTGGCATCAGATCGCAAAATCGTCGCGAGGAGTTGGCCTGATTGCTTATGTTTTCCTTGCGCGAAGTACACCTGAGCCTTGAGGAATAATGCGGTATTGGTTTGCTCCTCCCGCAAATCGGTCTCAAAAAGCAGCAGTGTGGGCAGTGAAGTGGCGAAATAATCAATGGTGGCGGGCGTTCGCGCTAATTGGTCCGCGTGCGCCAGAATCGCGCGCAGAAGTTCTTCCGCGGATTGCAACCTGCCCAGTTGACGCAGGGCCAGAGCGCTGTATAGCGTCAACTCAGAACATGCGGTTACCGCCATCCGTCGAAAATCTCCGCGCGATTGTGCGGCGCGATGCCACCATTGTCGAGCCTCCGCTTTACGGCCCAGTGCGGCCTGGGCCTGTCCCATATAAAAATATATATCGCCGCAATTGGCCAGAGGGTGCCGGGCTTCGCCAAGATTTTCCGGCGGTTGGAGCGCGGCGAGGAAATACTCCATCGCCTCGGCGGGCTTGCCGTTCCGCAGTAACGTGCGGCCAAGGGTCATATTGGCGCGAACATATTGCTCCAGCACCCGACCTTCTCCCCCTTCCCACGGCTGGAACCGCCGAGATTGCAATATTGCCAGCGCCGCAGCATTGTTTCCTGTCAAGTTCAACAGGGCGCAATATTCAACGGTCAGATCATCGCGTCGTTTTACCAGATCAACGTGCGATCGCAGCGTGGACAACCGCTGATCCATTGACCAGCCGATCCGTTTACCAAGTTGATCCTGTTCATACAGCAATCGTGCGTCAGTCGGATTGCATTGCCGGGCTTTCTGATACGCCCGGGCGGCCTTAGCCGGTTGCTTAAGCACATTGAAGTACGCAATACCAAGATTCCGCCAGATGACCGCATAATCCGGCTTCAAGCGGGCCGCTATTTCCCAGTTCCGAATGGCGTCGCGATGGCGTTTGCGATCATACATCAGATTGCCCAGATAATAATGGGCGTGTCCATCGGTTTGATTGACCGCAATGGCCGTTTCCAGAATCAAAATTTCCTCCAGCCGCGAAGGAAAGCACCAGTCGGGAGAAGCTTTGGCTCCAGCCCAAAAACTCTTTTTCGCTGATGCCAATTGTCCGGCGCGTTGTTGAAAATAGCCGCGATAATAATGAACCAGCGGTGCCGTTCCGTTATCAACCGCATCTTCCGGTTGGGGCAGAACCGCCACAGCATTATCCCATAAACCGGCGCGTGCAAAATCCAATGATATGTCCAGCCGTTCCTGTGTTGGCACATTGGCAAGCGAGCCACGCAGGAATCGGCAGCAACCATCCAGAGGATCTAATCTTCCGGTATTTTCCAAAAGTACATTCGCCTCGGCGGAACGGCCTGACTTTTGAAGGACAATGGATTTCAGATTCCGGGTGTTCAGGTTGTCCGAATCCCGTAACAGGGATTGATCCAGATGTTCCAGCGCAATCGTCCAATTGCCGCGCTGACAATCAATTCGCGCCAGTTCCAGAAACGCTGCCGCCTGCCACGCCTGATTCCAGGTGGATTTATAAAAGGCGTCATAGGCCGCCGCATCATCACCGAGAAATCGTTGTACCAAACCAAGATTATAAAATGCTTCGCCATCATAAGGATTGGAATTACGACTGGTCAGACGGTTGATGGCACGCTGGAAATGTTCTCTGGAAATCGCAAATTCACCACGTTTGAGATGCCACAGACCCATGGCATTTAAGCAGCGGCTGTCACCGGGGTCATGCCGTAACGCCTCTCGCCAATAAGTCTCCGGATATCGCGTGGCGTGCCGATATTGATCCAGGTGCAGGCCGATCAGATAAAGCTCGTCGTTGGATTTGACGTCTGCGGGTAATGGCGGCTGTGTTGCCGGGGGTGGAGCTTTTGTCCGCCTCCGGTATTTCGCCTCAGGAAGATATGCAAGCAGAATGTCGCCATGTTCATCGCGCAAAACCAATTCCAGTTGTCTTAAATCCAGCCGCCGGGATGGAGGTATTGTTAACAGGATCGGATCAGCCGGCCCGGCCTTGGCTTGATATTCGTCGATGAGTTTGCCTCGGCAAAGCATGGAAATAACAATGAACTTATGACATTGTGTTACGGCAACGCCGAGGTGCCAGGTGCGGTCAATTTTCTGGAGGCTTAGAGCGGCTTTTTCATTGGCCGCGATGGCCGGCCCGATTTTTTGAATCGGATACCAAGATTGGATAAAAGTGCGTGTTTCACCTGGCGCAAGAAAGGAAAAATCCGGTTGGTTATCGGTAAATACGCCCGCCATAAGCTCAATGTAAGGTCCATCCGAATCGGTTAAATGGCGATCCCACGCATAACCAAATTCATGATTGCCCCAGGTCCACTGCTTTTTCCCGGGGGCGATATGATGATTGGCCACATGTATCAGCCCGGCCTTTTTGGCATGATCATAACCACCACTGAAATCATGCTGGGAGCCTATAGCCATATAACTGGTTGGTACGGGGATATTGGCGTACCAGCTCAAATCATTGGGCGGATAATTTCCCGGTGGCACAAAATGGGTGGGGACCTGATCCGGCGCAATTCCATGCTTGGCGCGCCGGCCATAATTCACGCCGTAATATTGGCCGTGACAAAGTGGAAATTCACTGTTAGCCCGTCGGGCATGATCGGCGACAAAATGCACATCCGGAGGAAAGAAGGATTGGTAATGTTGGTCCACATGAACCGCGACATTGGCCCACCAGAGAAATGTCTGGGGCAACAAGGTGCGATTGAAAAGCCTGACTTTAAGTTCCACCCGCGCCACACCAGGCCGCAGGCACACACCGTGCATTCCCTTCAGGCGATTCATTGGATCATGATCACTCAACCAGATTGTGTATGCCCCATCAGAATGTTGTTCAATGCACCAGTTCACGGGCATGAATGTGGCCGGGCGATGATGCTGGGGCCAGTTAAATTCCACACCGCCGGAGGCCCACGGCCCAGCCAGGCCCACCAGCGCCGGCTTGATGACATTTTGCCGGTAGAAAAAATCGTATCCGTTGGTTTTATCCAGACCGATGTGAATTCTGCCCCCCAGTTCAGGCAATATCATCACGCGGATAAATTCATTTTCTATATGCACCGCCTGCCAGGCCCGGTCCCGGCTGGTGGTGGCAATGGCATCAATGACCGGCAGTGGATACACCCGGCCACTGCTGCCCTGATAAACGCGCTTTTCCAAAAATAACGGGTTTTTATCTGGAATCTCCGGTTCATACGTTGGAATCATGACCGTCTGTGCCCAGGCCTTCACCGGACCGGTTAGATCAGTCGGCGCATCCGGGAGCTGGAGTTTGCCATTGTGTGCATTCACAGAACCGTTTCCCTTTGCCATCATCTTCATCCTTTAATGAACGAAGAAGCGAAGACCCTTTCATTGTGACCAGAAGACGTTATTTGTGGAATAGCGCAATCCACGATGCGTATGGACGATTCGACGGCCCTTAATCCTACGCTGCTGGGATAGTGCACTATCCCAGCAGCGTAGGATTAACCGCGTTAACCTTTAGCGGCGAGTCTGTACTCACTGGGCGAGATTTTATAAATCCGATGAAAGACCCTCGAAAAATACAATGGATCTGAAAATCCGACATCGGCGGCAATTTCCTTAAGCGGGCGGGTGGTGCTGTCGAGCATTTCCGCCGCCCGCTGCATCTTGAGCCGCAGGAAATAATCCAGCGGCGAATAACCGGTGGATTGTTTAAACAACGCACTGAAATGGGATGTAGAGAGGTTTGACGAACACGCAATATCACGCACCGAAATGGTGTTCTGTCGACATTCTTTCATGTATTCAATGGCCTGCTCAATACGGGCGTGGCTGGTCTCCACTGTCGCAACGGATTGTCCACGCGCGGCAATCAGCGCCAATAGATGCGCCAGGGTCATGGCCGCCACCGTGAGATGTTTTAAGGAGTATCCCATGGCCAATTCGTCAATGATTTGCTCAAATAGCGTGATCAGTTGGAGATACCCTGCAATGTGCGCAAGCGGAAGCGCCTCGTGCCGGGCAAGAGTGTCCGTGAAATAATCCGTTGCATTGCCTGCCGCATGACACCAGTAAATGCTCCATGGGCGATCCGCATCACAGCCGTAACTGTGAGCCTGGCCCGGTAGGATTACCACCAGATTTCCCGGACGGACATCCTGATGCGACTGCCCGATGTGAACCCAACCATGCCCGCGAACGCACAAAATGATGATGCACTGGGGTGACCCCTGTGGCCGGTCCACATAATGGCATTTCGCTTCGGGAAAATAGCCGACATCGGAAGGCACTAACTTCAGCGGCAAACAACCACTGATCGCACGAGCCAGCACAGGCCGCGGCAGGACGACCATTCGTTGTCGCGGGAAGCCATCTTTAAACCGTTGTTCCAACCCTGATGTTCCCATGTGGTATCCGCGCCAAAGCCATACCATATCGAATCCGCATTAAGCGTCCGTAGATCATAACAGGATAATTAGAACTTTATTATAAAGCCATCTTCTGCTTTGTCGGTTCCATGCGTGCCTGCCACATGCCATGCAACCAACGTGGATATGTCCATGTAATCCATCGAAAATGCCATGGCGTGGCGCACATTCATAGAGTAACCTATCGGTTGTTCCGCGATGGTTCACCGCGAACCGAATAAGCGCTACGAGCGGATTTGAGATTAATTCCGGAGCCTCCATGCACGATCACGGTGGAAACCGTTCACGGGCAGGTGGTTAATAACGTGTGGTACAGGTTTTCCTACCCGCATTCGCTACTGCGCCTGACAGGAAAGTCCGCACCACAAAAAAGGTAACGGGATAAAGGCTCGCCCCTGAGCGCTTACGTATTTTCTTTAACGAAGGTTGCCGGCATCTGGAGTCGATTTATGCGAAACGTAATGTGTTGGACTCGACGGACAATGCGTCTTTTTTTTGCCGCTGGAGTTGGTGCCATGATTGTTGTCCAGCCGCTCCCCGTGCGTGCCGCCCAAAGCATTGCGGTGAACGGCAATAGTCCGGGGCGTATTTTTGCGGGTATCGGCGGGGAAAGCGCCGGGGCTTCCACGCGGTTGCTGGTGGATTACCCCAAAAAGCAGCGGAATGAAATTCTCAATTATCTTTTCAAACCCGATTTCGGCGCGGCCTTGCAAAATCTGAAATGTGAACTCGGTGGCGATATCAACTCCACCGACGGCACCGAGCCGGCCTATTTTCGCAGCCGCCATGAATATCAACATCCTAAGGCCGCCTATTTTGCCCGTGGTTATGAAACCTGGCTGATGCAACAGGCTCGGAAACGTAATCCGAACATTCGACTGGGATTGCTGCAATGGGGCGCTCCGGGCTGGCTGGGCGATCGCGTGGCTCCCAATGGCCCGAACAGCCGGAAATATTACTCTCAAGATAATGCCAATTACATCACCCGGTGCGTGCAATGCCTGAATCGCTTTGATCATCTCCGGATCAATTATGTCGGCTGCTGGAATGAAAGGGGCTATAACGTACCGTGGATATTAAAATTACGCCACACGCTGGATACCGCCGGTCTGCAATATGTTCATATTGAAATGGCGGATTCATTTGATTGGAATTCGCTGGTAAAGAACATCAAGACCAATCCGGCCTTTGCCAGAGCCATTTCCGCCATTGGCCGCCATTATCCCGGCTACCAGTCCACGCCGCAGGCGCGGGCCTTACATGTTCCGCTGTGGGACGGGGAAGACTGGAGCGGCTCTCAGCCCTACACGGCCACTTTGGCCAAACTGCTGAACCGCAACTACATTGAAGGCCGAATGGTGCGAACCATCATCTGGGCTTTGGAAACGTCGTACTATAGCAATCTGCCATGGCCACACTGCGGGCTGCTGACCGCCAATGAACCTTGGTGCGGACACTTTGCAATTCCCGGTCCCATCTGGGCCGTTGCCCACACCACGCAATTTGCACAGCCGGGCTGGCAATACCTGAATTCAGCGTGTGAATTACTGAAGGGGCATGGCAGTGTGGTAGCATTAAAAAGTCCGCACGGCCATAACTTCAGCATTATTATTGAAACCGAAGATGCCACCGCACCACAACAGGTCACGATTCGGGTTTCCGGTGGACTACCCAATTCCGGCCCGCTGCATGTCTGGCGATCCTTGCCGCACAATTATTTCCAAAAGCAACCGGATGTTGCGCTGGCAGGCGGGATCTGTACGATGATGCTGCAGCCCCATGCCATCTATTCCATTACCACCACCACCGGCCAGCGCAAGGGAAGGGTCGCGTCCATCCCTCCCGCCAAGCCGTTTCCAATGCCCTATAAAACCACATTCTCCCGCGCCGACCTCGCGGGACTGCCTCGCTATTGCTCCGATCAGTACGGAGCCTTTCAAATCGTACCTTCGCCGAACGGCACCGGAAAGGTGCTTGAACAGATGGTCACCACTCTTCAGATACCATGGGATAATCAGCATCTTCCATTCACGGTTATCGGTGCGGTCAATTGGCATAATTACTCGGTGTCATGCAATATCCGTCTGCCACACCACGGATATGTCGGCCTCATGGATAGAATCGATAAGGTTGACCAGTATCTCGGATTTGTCAGTGGATACCGAATCATGATAAATGCCGATGGCACCTGGCAGCTTTCAGCGGCCAAGCAAATAATAGCGAAGGGCAAGATAGCACCCCTGGGCACATCTTGGCACCATCTTGAATTGGTCGGCCAGGGCCACGAGATATCCGCCTTTCTCGATGGCCGGAAATTGACTGCGGTTAAACAAGCCAGCTATACCAACGGCATGGCCGGCCTGACCACCGGCCTGAACCATGCCTGGTTCAAAGACTTGTCCATCAAGCCTCTGCCGCACACAATTCTGCGTAATCTGGCACTAAATAAACCGGCCACCGCTTCCAGCCAATGGAGCAACCAGTATGCCCCCAAGTTTGCCGATGATGGCAATGAAAAAACCCGGTGGAATACAGCTCGGGGAAAAGCCGCTGGACAATGGCTTGCCATCGACCTTGGTAAAGTCATGCGGGTAAGCCGCGTTGTGATTCGGCAGTTGGGCGGGCGGATTGAACAGTTCAAAATTCAGTACCACGCCGATGGTCATTGGCGCACCGCTTTCAGCGGGAACATGAAGGGACAGGATATTATGGCGGCGCATTTCCACAGCATCCGAACGCGCCGCATTCGCCTGCTGATTCTGGCCACCACAAAAAACATAACGCCATCCGTAAGGGAATCTGAAGTTTATCGGTAGCAGGCGTTTAAAACGAATGTTCCAACGACGTTTTAACTAGCTTTCTGACTTACAATTGGTTACCCCCGGATATTTCATCAGTTTTAACTGACGGCGGCTTGGACGCAGGCACTGCACTTAATAAAATCAATGTCGTGGTGGCGTTTTTTCAATTTGCATGTAGGCTAAGTCATCTCTACAGACTGTACGCACCAAATCCATCTCATTGTCGTCGCTTCGGCGACAGAAATTAGTGCTGGAACTCGACCGATCATTGCGGCCGGCGCAACCGCCGCGATTTGGCCTGTCGTAGGGCCTTGGTGAGTTTGCTTAACGTGCGAGCCGTAAGAGTGCGCTGGGCCGATTCAATCCGCGAAATGGTTTCCTGACGCACGTTGGATAAGTTCGCCAATTGCTGCTGGGTCAGCCCCGCAGCGCGGCGATCTTCAATGAGTCTGCGGGCAATGGAAACACGGATGGATTCCATTGCGTTTCGTGTTCCGTCCGCGTCCAGCAGTGGATACTCCGGTGGTGGCATCTCACGCCTAGACCGCCGGTAATCCGCCATCGGGACAAGAGCATATTTCCTGCCGTGCCTGGTAATGATAGTCACGCTCATGGCACACCTCATTCTTCATACACTTCCCGGCGGTGGGCAATCCGAAACACCACCAAGCGTCTGGCCGCCGGTTCAACCCGAAACAGCCACCCGGTAGTCACCCGTTCGCAACCGGAAGGCACCATGTAGGCTTCCCCGCAAGGCTTTAGCGCCGCTTACCTCCGGCCAGCGTGCCAGCCGACGGTACAGCGACTGAATCCGGACCTGGATATCCAGCGGCAATTGCTGGACGGCCACCTTGGCGTCATCCGTTTCCCGTACCTCGAACATTTTCATATTATGACGTGAAAAGTCATTGAGTCAACTTTTATCCACTGCCCAGAAACGCCGATGACTTGGAAACTTGCAAAGGCTTAGGCAAATATTGCGCGCCCGGGTGAAGCGTGCCGCCAACCGGATGGCAAGATCGTGCTGGTTAAAATAATTCGGAAACTGCGCCCGACAGGATTCGAACCTGTGACCTGCGGTTTAGGAAACCGCCGCTCTATCCAACTGAGCTACGAGCGCTTGAAGCCATCATCCTCATTGGATTATAACACCATCACTTGTGCTTCGCCCGCCGGCGGCCTTTTTCCGCGGCTTGGCCGTGGGTAACGCCGCTGTCCCGCAGCCGCGTGGTGATGCGGGGGGGGGGCGAGTATTCAGGAGTTAGGAGATAGGAGTTAGGAGAATAGGGAAGCGCTGTCGCTGCGGCGACGACGATGGGGTTAACCGCAAAGGGGGGTGACGATACGACGAGAAACTCACCACAACGACACAACGACACAAAGATACGACGATGGAACGACGGTTAGCCACAGAGGTCACAGAGGTCACAGAGGTTGGGATACGACGACGATATTTACCACGAGGTAGCGGAGGCTAATTTCAACGAACAACGAGTAACGAGCTACGAACAACGGACACAAGTCGCTGCGGCGACGACGACGGTATTTACCACAACGACACAACGACACAAAGATACGACGATGGAACGACGGTTAGCCACAGAGGTCGCAGAGATCACAGAGTTTGGGACACCACGACGATATTTACCACGAGGTAGCGGCGGCCCTTGCCGCAGAGCAGGAGAACAGTAGAGAATTGACAGTAGAGCACATAAGGCTAAAACTCAAGAAATGCTGTCGCAAGATGAGGCAACCCCCTGCGGTCTACTTTCTATTTTCTACTTTCAAGGTGCCGCTGCGGCGGCTGGAGCAGGAGATCAGGTGATTGTTGAGCAGTAGAGCACATCCTTACAACGAGCAACGAACAACGGGCGTTGCCGCTTAATGAGTAATGAATAATGAACAATGAGTGGATCGGAAAAAGGGTGATTTCTCGCGCTTATACTATGGACAGTCGCCTATTAATGCGGAGTGGGCGCAGTGCTGTACTCTTGCGGATCAGGTTGTTGTATCTTTTCGTGGCTTGCAGGTTTGCGTGGTCCGGCGATCATCATTGACGAAAAAAAAACGATTGACGGTTATTTCCACGCTGGGTAACGTGGTGGGGTACATCGGGGATGACAATGCGAGCGGTTCGAGCCATGATGAACAATTTTTTACCATCCGGTCCGGGTGTCAAACAACAGGCGACTGTCCCAAGATTCCGCTTTTGAGGAATGTTTGTTCCGAGTAAAAAGGGGCGAGTTGATACCGCAGCGGCGCGCTGCATGTATTACGGCTTGATTCGGCCGAATGTGAAGTGCCCCATTATTTCGCCGAGGTGGAATACTGCTTGTGGCCGGGTGCGGCAATCGTCCGTCCCCCGCGCGGGTCGTCACGAATGGAGAAAAAGTATGCGTACCCAAAATGAAAATACTGTGCATTCAGTTCGCGGCATCCTATTGTCGCTCATAATCATCGGAGCATTCACAGCGGTGGCCAATACTGTGGTCAAGGGAAGCACACCAGGAAAGGATGGGTTGCTTAACGCAGTCGCAGCGTTGCGAACGAGTGTACGTTCTCATGCACAATCGGGCTACGGCATAGCCGACGAGGAGATAAGCAAAGTAACCAATGGGCAAAATACCAGCTTGGGCGGGCGTGTGAAGTTCTGGTTCAATGGTAATAAATGCCTGTGGCGGACGTACTCGGGTACCAGTGATCGTAAGATTCTTAGCAGTATGCTTATCAGGGAAGGGATCGCTGTGCAATATTCCCCTGGCCATGGGCATATAAGGAAGGGCTTCTTTGGCCAATTCACACCATACGTTACGGTCAGCACAGTAAAGTCGGTTTGCTCCCGCACACTGCTCGGGTTGGGGCCAATGATATGGACGTACAGGTACATTTCTGAAATTTCACCGATGGATCACCATGATTGGCATTTTTTTGCGCAAGCGCGCAACTGGCACACTACAATCGCCCATGCCCCCAAGCCGACGACCACGGTAAGGAAGAAAGGAGCATTGATAACGGTGCAATTCAATTGGCCGGTCGATCCGAGCTACGACCTATTTGGGATCAGACGTAAAACGGTTTTTGATCTGTCGGAAGGCGGTATGGTGAAGCGCTGGAAATTCTGGACGGATCAGGGTGTTGCCGGGCACCGCATGAAATTGTCAAATACAGTGGAAACCAAATGGCACCGCGTCGGAAGTTATTACTTTCCAAAAGCCAGAACAATAACAAATCGTAGTTGGACTCGAGAAAAAAATGGGAGTTGGCAAAAGGGTAACGGTTCGGTAATAAGAATCCGTTTTGTCCGTTTTACAATAGCACCGGTGGAAGAAAATATGTTCAGCATTGCCAGGCTGAATATCCCGAAGGGAACAGTGGTGATTGATAATGTGCACCGGAGCAGATTTCATTATTCCTCGGCGACTGCTGCTCGCCTGCTGGGGCGTAAGGCATGTGCTGGCGGGGCTCACTCGGTTGCGCGCACTCGTGGGGAGTGAGCAGTACTCCAACCAGTGGAAACTTTGCTACGTTGCATGGCGCTTCCTGAACTTTGCCCATGCCCGGAAAGATGCAAAGGCCACTGCGGAGATTCGTGCATATATCGCGTCATGGAAACAGCACACGCAACGACAGAACGTGATGAGGTGGCTTTCTGAGGCACTAAAAGTGACGGGACCCGCACCGGAGCATATATGGAGCCCACCGATCAAAATCAAATTGCTAAAATAATATGCTTTGGTTTATCTTTATGGCCTGCCATACCCTATTGTTTAGGGACCGTGCAAAAATAGCTTCACACTTTCTGGCTGGCCCTTTTGGCCGGTGGCATGGTTGTTCGCTCCTTACAGACCCACTGGCGGGGTATGCGCGTCGCCAGCGGCCAAAATCCCTGCGCCAAAAAATATGAATTTATTTTTGCACAGTCCCTAAGCAATTCGTGAACTGTGCGGAAAACGAACGGGGTGGATCGGAAAAGGGTGATTCCTCGCGTTGGGATGCGGCTTTAACAGAAGATTATTATTGTACATAAGCCGCTGGCACATAAGGACTTATGGTTGGCCGATCGGGGGAGAGGAAATAATTTTCTGGTTTTCTAAAGATTTTTTGCTTGACAGGAATCACAGCGTTGTTAGACTTTACTGTACGGTTTGGATAGTTCCCTTGTTTCCTGTCCGAATCGCGGGAGTTTTGGAATGTTCTGGTCGTGGGAAAATTTGACCTCCTTGCTGGCTGCATCCGGCGGTGCGCGTAGCAACGCTTCAACGCTTCAACGCTTCAACGCTTCAACGCTTCAACGCTTCAACGCTTCAACGCTTCAACGCTTCAATTAATTATACCAAATTTACGAAAATTTGCTCATTTATTGGCCCGCTCCGTGATTTTATTGCGGCAAGCCGCCGCGTTTTGTCAATCCACCCGTGTGTAGAACGGTGGTTCCAGATGGTAAAGCATATACACGTAATAATCATGTCCGTTCTGGCGGCGGCACTATTGATTACAACCTCCCATGCTTTCGGCGAATTGGCCGAGGCTCCACACGAAATTCCTCTCAATTGCCCGGCACATTATATTACCGCCATGATCCCCGATGGCCACGGCGGCGTATGGGTGGCTGGCGAAGACAGCGGCATTTACCATGGCATTCTCACAATCATTCCAAACCACAATAAAGCCCAAGACCGTCAGCCAGGCGCAATCTGGCATTCTGATTTCCACATTCGTGCG
>JAKBAC010000176.1 GCA_021809365.1 Planctomycetota bacterium
CGTAATCCTCCTCGCTTCGCGCCCACAACCCCTTGGCCCTCCGTCCACCCGTAATTATGGGTGGAACAGGGCACTAGAAACAAGCAGCAGCAGATCGCCATGCAATGATGACTGGAGCGCGGTGTCTAATGTCCGGCAAGCGCCGGCAATTCTCCAGGCCGGCGCTGCGGCGGCGGGGCTTTGGCAAAAATGGATTGAGCAGTAGAAAGTAGAACAGTAGACCGCAGGGAGCGCTGCATTGTTGGCGACAGCCTATCCTCTTGCTTTAGCCGAATTTGCTCTACTGTTCACCTGTTCTACTCACACCTGCTCTAATCGGGCTACGGCCCGATTCGCTCTACTGCTCAACTATCACCTGCTCTCCTGCTCCAGCCGCCGCAGCGGCACCTTGAAAGTAGAAAATAGAAAGTAGACCGCAGAGATTGCCTCATCTTGCGACAGCATCATATAGTTCCAGCCTTATGTGCTCTACTGCTCAACTATCTACTGTTCTCCTGCTCTAGCCGCCGCAGCGGCTACCCCTCCGCTACCTCGCGGTAAATATCGTCGTATCCCAACCTCTGTGATCTCTGTGGCCTCTGTGGCTACTCGTCGTTCCATCGTCGTATCTTTGTGTCGTTGTGTCGTAGTGGTAAAATCCGTCGTCGTCATTCCTTTGCGTTCTTGTGTTCCTTTGCGGTTAACCCCCGTCGTCGTCGCCGCAGCGACAGCTCAACTCTCTGCTGCTCGCCTGCTCTGCGTTCCTCCGCCCACCTCCGTTACCTCGTGGTAAATATCGTCGTCGCCCGTCGCCATATTGATCCGTGAAATCCTGAAACCTTAACCCCCCCATTACCGAAGCGCCGCCGCGTTGCAGAATCGGTCACGCCCCCGCACGGCGTAAAAACCTGTCGGCTCTTTTCCTGCCGGGACAAAAACCTTACTATATTGTCATGGCTACATTATTACTGCAAAATCAAAGCTGGGATGTGGGAAAAGTCGGCGGACAGTGCGGGTCATGCGGGGCGGAATTGCCCGCCGGCGCGGCCTGCTGGGCGACGCTGGTAGAGGTGCGGACAGCATCACCAGCCGGGGCCGACGCAAAAATGTCGAAGGAGCCTGCCAGTCCATTTGCCCGGATGAATTTCTGCCCGGAATGTTGGGCGGCGGGCAAACGTCCCGCCGCACCGGCGGATATGTTTTCGTTCTGGAAAACAATCGTGCCGGAATCGGAAAAGAAGCCGAAGGTTTTTGTCGACGATTCGGTGTTGATCGATCTGTTTAACCGACTGGCGGATCGGGATGAATTGATGGATCTGCGGTTCCGCTTTGTGTTGGCACTGCTGCTGATGCGAAAGCGACTCTTAAAGTATGAGAGCACCACGGCGCTGCCGGAGCAGTTGCACAGCAAATTCGGCCATTTGAATCCCGTGCCGGAAGTGTGGAATATGACCCAGCGCGGCGGCGTAGCCGTAGTCGTTCTGAATCCACATCTGACGGCGGAACAGATTGGCGAGGTATCGCAGCAGCTTTCTGGAATTCTCGCAGAGGCGGTTTAATCCCGCAACGCCACCCCTGGTGCTCTGTTCCGCCTAAATATTAGGCGGAACAGAGCACGACCGAAGTTAATTCAGGCTCACATGGCACGCGGCCGTGCGACCATTACTTTTTATAACCTCAAAAATAATTTCCTGTTTACCCGGCGTGCTCTCGGCTTTGGTAACCAGTTTCTTAAATGCGGCGATATCGTCGACGTGATGGTCATCGACGCGGGTGATTATATACCCCGGCTGCACCGGAGTTGTGCCAAGCGAAGCGGGCTTGCCATTACGCACGAGTACCACATACACCCCCTTCTGCGTGAGGGGCAGCTTGCGGGAATAGGTATCCACAAAAGCCAGATCATGCACCACCAAACCAATTTTCCGATCATAATATCGCGGCATCCGGGAGGCCGGCGTAGGCATTTGAGCGATGGTCACCGTTATGGTTTTGGGTTTTCCATTGCGCAGAATGCCGAGTTTAACAATCTGGCCGGGGCGGAGATTCTGCATGGCATGTTCAAAACGCGCCACCATCAACGCGGGAATGGGTGTATGAGCAAAGGGCTTGCCGTTGACCGTGAGAATAATATCGCGCGATTTAAGCCCCGCCTTATCCGCGGGCATTCCCGGAATCACCTGCCCCACCATCAGGCCGGACAACTGATGAATGTCGTATATTTTTCGCACTGCGGAGCGCAGGCCCGTGCTGCCCAGAGTGCCGAACCACGGAATCTTCACCGTGAAGCGTTTGGTCGGCACTTCGGTGAGGTCCCTTGCGACCGATTTATATCCAACGAACATTCCCACCTGCTGATTATCCCGCAGGACAACCGGGACCGTCCGATCTAAAAGTGTCATCATCATGCCATCGCCGGGGTTGGGCACGGTTATGCCAATGAGTTTTCCAGTCCGATAGTCGTATACCGGGCTGGTGGCATTGGTTAGGCCGAAGGAATCGGTGGCCATGAGTGTGTGTACCAATGGCACCATCGCCTTGATGCGGTTGACGCCCACATAAGGGCCATACGCCTGATCCTTGCCCAATCGGCCAACCGAAAATACCCGCTCCGCCAGATAAGGTTGCGCGGTTTCCGAAATCTCCAGCGGCGGCACATCCAGCGGCTTAAGCGCGCGGATATAACAGAACAAGCCATCCACGGTGCGCCCAAGATATTCCGCTGATTGCTTGGGCATATCCCCTTTGGCAATGACGATCCGCAGCCGATGAATATAGGATAGCGGTATATCTTGCGGGATCACGTCGGCCGCCACCAGCACGACACCTCTTTTGTCCAGCACAATTCCCTGTCCGCTGACTTTATAGGTTTTATGGAATTCATTTTCCACGGTGTACTGAACCACCACCAAACTTTTGGCAATGTGCGGCACCACGGCGGAAAGGCGCGCTGGTGAAGACGCAGTTGCGGCTGAAGCACAAAATCCCGCCATCACCGCCGCAACCATGAACATGAAAAATGTACGATAGATCGTGTTGATCATAAATAACCACTTTCAAAATAACAGCCCGGATAAATCCATCACCGCTGACCTAATTCCTGTCACCCGGTGAAAACACCAGAGTACGCCCCGTGCGGCCCCGTTTCACCACCACCGCATACGGCTTTTTCCGCTTGAGCATTCGCTGCGCCATCGCCTTGAGTTGCACGCTGTTGATAATCCGGGTGGTTCCGACCATCTGGATGATGTCCCCATCTTCCATGCCGGCGCGGTCGGCAATTGAACCACTCTGTACGCTGGTTACCAGAACGCCGTGCGTCATTTTCATCTGCTGCTGTCGCAGGTAGGCGCTGGTGAGATTGCGCACCACAATCCCCCATGGCTTGATCTGATGCCGCGCGGAGATCACGCTTTCCAACCGTTGTGTGATCAGATGAAGAGTTTGCCGCTCCATGACGCCCCCGTCGTTCATGCGATCCACGACAATGGTTAAGTTGGAGCCGAGGGGTTGATCGGCCATATATCGCCGCACGGCTGAAATTTGCTCAGGGAAGCGACAATTGGTGGCGCGCCCATTGACCGACAGCAGTACGTCCAAGGCTTTGACGCCCGCGGCGGATGCTGGTGAATTGCGATCCACTGAACGGATCAAAACCCCGGTCTGTGGCGGCAAATGATAAAACCGGCTCAAGGCCAGCATAGGTTCCAGTTCCAATCCCGTATAGCTGCGCGTGACCTTGCCATACGTGAGCAACGATGGAATCACACGGCGTGCCACATTGATCGGAATGGCGAAGCCCAGATTGTTCGCCGAGGGATCACCGCGGGTATTAATACCGATGACGTGTCCGCGCAGGTTAATAAGCGGGCCGCCGGAATTACCCGGATTAATTGCCGCATCGGTCTGCAGCCAATTGTTAAACCAGCCTGTTTCATAGCCATCAATCGTGGTGGCATTAAAAAAGCGATCCGTATTTGAAATAATGCCCCGCGTCACCGTCCGGGCCAGACCGTATGGCGTGCCGATGGCCATCACAGGCTCGCCCAACTGGACATGGTTCGAATTGCCTAACTGCGCCCATTTGAAATGCAAATGCCGGGCCTTGATCTCGGCCATATCCATCTGCACCAGCGCCAGGTCCGTCCAATGGTCCGAACCGATGAGCTTGGCCCGCACGCGCTCCTGGTCGGGAAGAATAATTTCAATTCTTCTGGCCCGTCCGGCAACGTGAAAATTGGTCAGCACCCGCCCCTGCTTGTCAATGATAACACCGCTGCCGATGGCGCGGAAGTTTTCCGGCACACCATTGCTGAATTCGCGCATGACCACATTGATACGCACCACCGCCGGTGACACATGTTGCAAGGCGTATTGCGTGCGCCATGACGGCTGATCATTGACCATCCAGGCCGGCATGGATGCACAACCGCCAAGCTGGGGGATCAATATAAGCAGTACCGTCAGGGCCAGGGCGGGTACGTGCGAAGCAGGCATTCGCCTCAAGTTCAATTTCAAGCCTTCCGGCATACATACTCCCTTTATGAAACGCTGTTGCAACCCACTGCTGTCCGGGCGGCCTGCGCCCCATCGGATATTCCGTATCGTGCTCATTGATCCAGTCGGCTGGCGATGGTCAAGCTTTTTGTCGGCTTATTACCGGAATCCAAAATCAGCACACGGGCCTCATGCCCGGCGGCCTCCTCAGGCGTCATTTCCGCAAAGGCCATGATGATGATCTTCTCGCCCGGCTTCACCAAGTGGGCCGCGGCTCCATTAATTCCAATAACTCCGGTACCCTTTTCTCCAGCGAGAATATAAGTTTCGAACCGCACCCCATTATGGATATCCACCACCAGCACCCGTTCATTGGGCAGCAATCCACTTTGCCGGAGCAGATCACGGTCAATGGTGATGCTCCCCACATAGTTACGGTTGGCCTGGGTGATAATCGCTCCGTGAATTTTGGCCCGCAGCAAAGTCAATAACATCGCATTTTCCGAATCCCGCCGGCAATCATCGACCATCCGAACCGGCGTAAGCGGATCAGTGTACCGCAGATCGCCCCGTTTAGTCTATGATGTTTAGTCTATGATGTTGTGCGTCAAGTTACCAACGTGCGCACAAACCATTACAATTGAGCCATGGACGGTGATCAACCATGGCCAGATCGGCGATTACTGGAATTACTGCGGCACCTGGCGATTCGCGCACCACGGGCGGGCCGATCTGCTGCGCCGGCGGGATATTCATCGCGGCAGTTGGGCATGAGCATGGACATTGCGGACTTTCGGCCCTATGTGCAAGGGGATGACCCGCGCCATCTGGACTGGGGAGCGCTGGCAAAATTTGATCAACTGGTGGTGCGACTCTTTTATGCCGAACGCGCGATGCGCGTGGCGATTTTTCTGGATTGCTCAAGGAGCATGGATTTTGGAACTCCCCGCAAATTTAATTTTGCCCGGTCTTTGGCCGCATGTCTGGGCTTAATTGCGCTCAATGGCCGAAATGAGTTGTCGCTTTTTCCGCTGCGCGACGGAGACAGCGCCCGCAGCCGGTTACGGGCATCAACCTCTCTGGATGCCGGCATGGCGGATGTGCTGAGGGAACTGGAATCGCTGCGGGCGGATGGCATCATGGATTGGGCGGAGCTGTTGGGGCGGGCGGGTCAGCCGCAATGTGATGTGCGGATTCTGATCAGTGATTGCCTTCCGCCACGGGATTTAAGTTCGGCCTTCCGTGCGGCGACATCCGGGGGTGCCCAACTGGTGGTGCTGCATGTTCTGTGTCCGGAGGAATTGACGCCCAAGTTTGCGGGAGCCATGACGCTTCGTGATCGGGAAAGCAATCGCGTGATGCGCATCGGAGATTCCACGGGTGCCATGCGCGGTTATACAGAGAATATGCATCGCTGGAAAAACGCGCTGGCGCACAGCGTCCGTAGTTGCGGCGGCACTTATATTGATATATCAACATCTGATGATATCATTGCGCTACTCAACGATCGCATGCGGACCATATTCGATCACAAATAGGGCGCGACAGCCTTACCGAAAAAAAGATTAACAATTCCTTAAAGTTTTGTAATGGTAAAAATGCCACGGTGCCGATAATAACGTTGTCGCTTTGTTTCTCTTTACCAAATTGGAAAGGGGGTGATACAAATGGCGAAAGCAAAAAAGAAGTCTGCGTCAAGCAGCAAGAGCACCAAGAAGTCCTCCAAGAAGAGCACGAAAAAACGGTAACTCGTGCTGGTCACGGCGCGATCCGATCCGCGCAATAACCGATTGCCCATCGCGCCGTGACCGGGTACTCTGGCGCTTCAGCCCGCGTAATGTTCGCGGGCTTTTTTCTGCGCTGCGATGCGAGGTGAGGCGGCGTGGCAGGATATTCACTTGGGGCGTGGCAATTAATCCGAACCACGGGGCTGGGGTACGAGTTTTCAGGACGAACCGTTCGCTTAGCGCCGGCATTTATGCCGCTGATTGCGCCGTTCGCCCGGAAAAATTGCCGCGCCCGCCCAAATCTAGCCATTGCTTTGAAAAAGTTACATTGCACCCCGCTCAGCCGTTTCCACTCGTGAACAACGGCGAAAGACGAATAATAGTCGCCGTGATAAG
>JAKBAC010000177.1 GCA_021809365.1 Planctomycetota bacterium
ATTTCCCGCCACCACGCTGGGGCCGGGATACTTCAAAGATATGCTGGCGGTCATGCCGTACTTAAAACTCACCCCCACCGGCGGCGTCGATGCAAAAACCGCCGGCGCCTTTATTGCCGCCGGCGCGGTAGCCGTCGGAGCCGGATCGTCGCTAGTCAGCAAGGCAGCGCTAGCCGCAGGCGATTTTGCAACCATCCGCCAGGCGGCGGCCGAACTGGTTCAAGCGGTTAAGGCCGCGCGGGCGGCGGTGCGATAGGTTACGATACAGTATTGATCAGTACATTCAGTATTTGGCAGTAGGCACAGTAAACGGGGCAAGCTGGGGCCAGCTTCTCATGCCGAACAAAATACTGATAATACTGATAATACTGAGCCCACTGTAAAACGAGGTTCTAAACGCCATGTATCATGCCACCTGTAACAACGCTACCGCAATTTGACGGTTGCTAACGCGATGGCTGCAAACAGCGCGGAAAGCAGCCAGAAGCGTACTACGATCTGCGGTTCGCTCCACCCTTTGAGATGAAAGTGATGGTGAATCGGGCTGCATAAAAAAACTTTTTTTCCGTGCGTGGCTTTGAAGTAACCGACCTGAATCATCACGCTCATAGCTTCGATGACAAATATTCCCCCCACCACCAATAACATGGGTTCCTGCCGAATGACAATCGCCACATACCCCACCACCCCGCCCAGTGCCAATGAGCCGGTATCCCCCATGAACACCTGTGCCGGATTGCAATTAAACCAGAGAAATCCCAGGCAGGACCCCGTAATGGAACCACAGAGAATCGCCAATTCGCCCGCCTCTCGAATGTGGTTGAAGTTTAAATTCAGCGCCCAACGGGCATCACCGGTGACATAGGCCAGAATCATAAAAGCAAACGCGACAATGGCCATGCAGCCGCTGGCCAGGCCGTCCATGCCGTCGGTCAGGTTGACCGCGTTGCTGGTTCCGGTGATGACCACCACGGAAATAATGGCAAAAAGCCAGGTGGGTAAAACAAGATGGCTTGGTAAAAAGGGCCAGTTAAGATAATGGGCCTGGTCATATTTTCCGTGGTAATAAATGAACAACGCCAGCAACACGCCCAGGCCAATCTGAAAAACCATTTTCTCCCACCAGAACAATCCGTCGCGGCTGCCCGGGACGCGCCGTTTGGCCGTCAGCTTAAGCCAATCGTCCACGCCGCCGAGCGTTCCAAGATAAATCAGACACAGCAAGCCCATCCGCACATAAAAATTGTCCAGACGTGCGAAGATCAATGTCGTAAGAAAAATACTTAAGATAATCAACATGCCCCCCATCGTGGGCGTGTTGGCTTTGGAACTGGTCAAGGCGTTGATCTGGGCATGGTTGAACTCCGGCTGATCGCCAAGCTTTTGCCGGCGCAGCCATTCTATGGTTGGCCGCCCCGCCATCAGCACCATCAGGAAACTGAAAATAATGGCCAGCGCGGAGCGGAAAATAACCACATCGATAGGCCAATGCCCGGGCAACCAATGATGTCCCGCCATCCATGTATATATTAGATACAGCAAAAGTAATAATCCTCCAGGTAGTGAATTACACGGTGCCTGCGGGAATTTGTTCCGCCGCCCGAATCAGGTCCAGCACTTTTTCCAATCGCGTCCCGCGAGACGCTTTCAGCAATATCACATCCGATGGGGTAAGGAGTTTGGGCAGTTCCGCAGCGGCAACTCCGACATCGGCAAAGTGATGAACCTCCATACCCTTCAGCCGCGCTTCATGGGCGGCATGAAGCATCAACGGCCCGACAAATATCAGCAAGTCGATGGGATTTTCCGCGGCCAGCCGGCCCATTTGCCGGTGCAACTCCGCCGAGCCCGGTCCCAGTTCCAGCATATCGCCCAGTATGGCCACGCGCTTAGGGCGTTCATCAGCCGCGTCGGGCAATGGTAAAGTCGCAAACATTTTAATGGCCGCCGCCATACTTGTCGGATTGGCATTATACGCGTCATTGATAATCAGATGGCCCGCAATCCGTAACGGCTCGAGCCGCATGGAAGCCGGTTTCACCGCGCGCAGGCCGGTTTGAATTTCCTCATCCGTCAGGCCCATACGCCGGGCAACGCCGATCGCCAGCATCGCGTTGAATACATTATGCCGCCCCAGCAATGGCAGATGATACGCCGTGCGACCGTTGACGACAAAATCTGTGCCGGCCAGTGCCTCATGAATTTCTGTCGCTTCCATATCGGCACCAGAACCGCCATGACCCACCGTGAAGCGCGGCCCGCGGGTTAAGCGCAAAGCGTTAAGCAATTCGGGCGAATCATTGGTTAATAACAAAATACCATCCGGAGCGACAAACCTCGCCAAGGACGCCTCTTCCCGCGCCACGTGAACAATATCCCCCAGAAATTCCAGATGCTCCAGGCCCACGCCCGTAATAACCACAATGTCCGGTGCCGCCACCTGTCCGAGGGCTTCCATTTCACCAGGCGCGTTGGTGCCCACTTCCACCACCACATATTCATGCTGCGGCTGCACGGAAAGCAGCGTTAAGGGAAGTCCGATATTGTTGTTGAAACTTTTAGGGCTGGCAACGCCCGAAAATCGCCCTGATAAAAGGGTATGAATAATCTGCTTGGTGGTGGTTTTTCCATTGGATCCCCCCACCGCGACCACTTTTGCCCGTAAATCCCGCCGATACGCCGCCGCCAGTCGGTTTAAGCCGCGAACCGTGTCATCACATTGCAAAATTGTTACCGAAGCAGCAGCGGCAGCCGCTGCCAACGCATCATCAACCGCACGGGAAACCAGAATGCCGGCGGCACCGGCTTCCATCACCGCGGAAATAAAATGATGACCGTCAAAATTCGGTCCGATGATGGCGATAAACAGATCGCCCGGTTGCAAATCCCGGCTGTCGGTGCTGATGCGGCCTGTAAATTCACGCGTGCCCCGCGCCAGCCAGCGGCTTAGCGTTACCCGGCGAATCTGTTGAAATGGCCATGGCTTCATGTCATACCGTTCGTTTGTAAACCTGTCCGATTACCTGGACTGGGTCCCAGCCGCGCAATGATCGCCTTTCGCGCGTGCTCAACATCATCAAAATTATACCGGCTGGTGCCGATGATCTGGTAATTTTCATGTCCCTTCCCCGCCAGCAGTATCACGTCGCCGGTCTGCGCAATGTTAACGGCGGCACGTATGGCATCGGCTCGATCTGGAATAACTGTAACACGACCGCCCAGATCTCCGGAAAAGCCGGAGAGAATCTGATTTATGATAACCGCCGATCCTTCCGTGCGCGGATTGTCATCGGTGACGATAATTGTATCCGCCAGGCGCTGCGCCACCGCCGCCATTTTCGGCCGTTTTGTGGCATCGCGATCGCCCCCGCAGCCAAACACACAGATAATTTTTCCATTCGTAAAGCCGCGTACAGCGGTCAATACATTTTCCAGGGCATCGTGCGTATGCGCGTAGTCCACCAATACCGAAAACGGCAACTCTTCACGACGCATGCCCGCGGGCACCACCGGCTGCAATCTGCCGGGAACAATATCTCCCGCTTGCAGGCCGGAAATAATAGGATCCCAATCCACGCCCGCCGCCCGGCAGGCGGCCATGGCGCAAAGAATATTCTGCACATTATGCCGCCCGACCAGCGCCGTATGAAGCGTTAGATTTTCGCCGGTGCACGTGCCAATGGCCAATTCCATGCCCTTTGAATTCATGGCACGAATGGTGCAGGAATAATCCGCAGCGCACTGGATGCCGTAAGATATTTTTCTTGCCCGACAATCCCGGACCATTCGACCGCTCCATGAATCCTGGGCGTTGAGAATCGCAAAGGCGTGCGGGGCCAGAGATTCAAACAGCCGCGCTTTAGCGTCCGCATATTTTTCCCTGGTTCCGTGATAATCCAGATGATCGCCGGTGAGATTGCTGAACATGGCCACTTGCACATCCAGGCCGGCAAGCCGATTTTGGGCTAAGGCATGGCTGCTGGCCTCCAGCGCGACAGCTTGCACGCCATGATTGCGCATCCGCGCCAGAAGTGCGGCAAGTTCCACCGGGCCGGGCGTGGTCATCGGGCTTTCCACCACTGTTTTGCCGTCATCCAGTTGCACGGTGCCAATTAAGCCGCAGGCGATGGACGCCTTGTGCATGATGCTGCGAATGAGATACGTTGTTGTGGTTTTGCCATTGGTTCCTGTTACCGCCAGCAGTTTCATGCCACGGGCGGGAAAGTTGTAAATCGCCTGGGCCAAAAATCCCAACGCTTGCGTTGGAGAATCGCAGGCGATAATGACTGCGTGGCCCTGCGACGGCACACACTGCGGCTGATCGGTGACAATCGCCGCGGCTCCGCGCCCGATAGCCTCTGAGATAAATTCCTGGCCGGCATTTTTGCTGCCGGTTTTGGCTACAAATAAATCCCCCGGCTGCACCGTTCGTGAATCTTCCACGACACGGGAAATAATTGGATCAACGGCGCGATGATCGCTGGAAATTTTCCGCAAGGGAATAACCGCAGATTCCAGGAGATCACTAAGTTTCATCATCAGTGGCTCAATCCTTTGAGTCGCTTTAACAGGGACTCTTTACCCCACCACGGATCCGTCTTGGGTCCTTGATCAGGCGGCACCTGCAAATACTGCAAGGACCTGGTCAGAATTTGAGAACAGGCCGGCCCGGCCACCGTTCCGCCAAAATGCCCGAGATGCGGATCAGGCTCATGCACACACACCACACAGATCAGCCGCGGATTGGGCCGCGGGCCGCCGGCAATAAAGGTCGCGTTATATTGGTGGGCGTGATAACCATCCTGGCCCGCGATCGCAAGATTGGCGGTGCCGGTTTTTCCAAACAACCGATACAGCGGTGAAATGGCATATTGCCCGGTCCCCTTCACCATCACCTGTTCCATGGCCCGGCGAACCAGTTTTTCAGTTTGACGCGGGACGATTTTCTTCCACGGCTGAGGCCCGGCGATCTGCGACCAGGTTTCCAGTTTGCCGGGGCTGACTTCCACGGCTTTAACGATCTGCGGCGTGGGCAACCATCCGCCGTTGGCAATGGCGCACAGCCCCCTCGCTAATTGTAAGGGCGTAACCGCAATGCCATAACCGAATGAAACGCTGGTCTCCATACCTTTGGTCCATTGGGATTCCGGACGGACCATGCCAGGCGATTCACCGGGCAGAACGCAACCGGTCATTTGTCCGAATCCAAAGGAATGGATTGCCTGATATTCCATGGGGATACCCATTTTCCAGCCGATCTGCGTCATACCGATATTACTGGAATAGACGAGAATGTTTTCCACCGTAAGGTTCGGCCAGCCGCCCACATCTTCAATCAGCCGCCCTGTCGGGTCACGATAGCGGCCGTTGTAGGTGTCAAAAACCGTGTTGAGCGTCACCACATTATTTTTCAGCGCCCAGGAAAGATTGTAGGGTTTGAACACAGAGCCCGGTTCGTAAGGATCGGTTACCGCGCGATTGCGCCAGAAATTCGATGGCGTTTTCTGGTAGTCATTGGGATCCAGTTCCGGGTAATTGGCCATCGCCAGTATATCGCCGTTCCATGGATTCATCACAATGGCCACGGCACTGCGGGGCTTGAACTGTTTTCCGGCTTTATCAAGTTCGTGTTGCGCGATCTGCTGGATCGTTGTATCCAAGGTCAGCCACACGCGCATGCCGTCGCTGGGCAGGCGGTATCCTTTTTTCTTGATCCATAACGCCCGCGCGGCAGCATCTTTTACATAAACCGCCTGGCCGCTGCGGCCCACGAGCAGCGAATTCAACTGTTCTTCCAAACCATTAAGACCCGTTTCAGAATTGGCAAAACCAATGACCTGCCCGGCAAAATCTCCCAGTGGATAAACACGACGCGTCGAGAGTATAAATCCAATTCCATCCAGGGCGTTAAAATACTCCTGCGCCAGGACCGGATGATGACGGTGCAGCGCGGCGCGGCACTGCGCGATCAACGACCGTTTGATGGTTTCAAAATGGTGGTAGAAGGCATAATTGGCTCCGCGTTTAAGCCAGACAAAGCGCCGCAATTTACCGCTGGTGTAATACAGCCGGCTTTTTAGCCACGGAAGAAAATCGGCGGAATTTTCATTCAGCACGCGCCCCATGGCCCGAGCCATGATCTTATGCGACGCGACAAGTTGCGCGCCGGACAGGGTATTAAGCACCCCCTTAGGATCAAAAATATAACCCGGATCGGCAAACATGTTGTAGACCCGAACGCTGCCGGCAATAAGCGTAGAATCCGTCGTGTATATTGACGCGCGACGCGCCATGAGCGTAACGCTTACATCATGTTGCGAGTGCAGGCTGCCGGCATCGGCTTGCGTCACATGGGTTTGAATCCACATCACCCGAGCGGCCAGCCCGATTAACAGCACGGCGGCAAAAGCGAGCACGCTCGTGGAAAGCCGATCGGCTCTCAGCAATGCGTTACCGTGATTGTTGTTCTGTTCCGCCATGGTATTCTTACCTGTCATGGTATTGACTGTAACAATTTTCTATTCGTTGTACAAAGCTTCTGCCTTTTTCAGGATGAGTGCTTTACCTAGGAGCCTGTCCGAGTAATCGCAATC
>JAKBAC010000178.1 GCA_021809365.1 Planctomycetota bacterium
CGCCGGGACATGATTTTCTCTTCCGTGTTCCCTTCACCGGAAAAGCCCCCGTTAGCCTTAGTGCCGTGGGTCTGCCGGACGGATTGATGATGGATGATAAGGGAATTATCACCGGTAAAATCAACAAGACCGGAGAATACAAGGTCAAGCTGACCGCGAAAAACGCTTCCGGCACAGCGCATCGCACACTGCGGCTTGTGGCGGGCGAACATAAATTGGCCCTGACACCGCAGATGGGCTGGAATTCATGGAATGCCTACGGCATGGCCAATGATGCCAAACGTACCCGCGCCGCCGCCGACGCGATGGTAAAAAGTGGTCTGGCCGCTAAAGGCTTTATGTATATTAATATCGATGACGGCTGGCAGAACGGCCGCACCGCCGATGGCGAAATAAAAACCACAGAAAAGTTTGGCGATATGAAATCCATCGCGGATTATGTCCATAGCCATGGTCTGCGCTTCGGCGTGTATTCCTCGCCGGGGCCAAAAACCTGCGGCGGACATACCGGCAGCTTCGGTCATGAAGTGCAGGACGCCCACACGTATGCCAGGTGGGGTGTAGATTATCTCAAATACGATTGGTGCAGCTACAGTGAGGAAGCCCCAAAACATCCGGATCTGGAACAATTTATCAAGCCCTACCGCATCATGGGCGAAGCCCTGCGAAAATCCGGACGCGATATATTCTTCAGCCTGTGCCAGTATGGTATGGGACACGTCTGGACCTGGGCGGGCAAATCGCCGGTGTGGGGTAACAGTTATCGAATCAGTGGAGATATTAATGACTCCTGGGGAGCCATGATCAGTAATGGCTTTGGCAGCGACGGCAGGTTATTTCCTTTTGCCGGGCCCGGGTATTGGAACGATCCGGACATGCTGGTGGTGGGCTGGGGATATTTTGAAGACGGCCCCCTGCACTGGACCAAGCTTACCCCCCATGAACAGCTTACCCATATTACGCTCTGGTGCATGCTGTCGGCACCGCTGCTTTTGGGTTGCGATCTTGAAAAACTCAATAAATTCACCACCGACCTGATGACCAACACCGAAGTTCTGGCGGTCAATCAGGATGAACTGGGCAGGCAGGCCCAGCGGGTAGATCAGCAGGGACAAGTGCAAGTCTGGGCACGCCCCCTGTGGGATGGCACGGTGGCCGTGGCGATATTTAATCTCGGTGCAGTACCCAGAAGCGTTTCGATACCAGACTGGGGCATGGTTGACCCGGTTTTGCGCCGGGGTGCAAAGTCCATGCGCGGCAAACAGCCGGTACGCGATTTGTGGCAACGCAAAAATCTGGGCGTTAAAACATCCTTCAGCGCCACCATCCCTTTGCACGGTGCGATCATGCTCAAGGTTGGTACACCCGATGTGATGGATGATTAATAATCGGCTAATTGATGTGTCTGCGAACGCTCATGCGGCGACACATGGATTGCGGTTTTCCAGGAAATAAATAACAGGCTTTTGATGCGGAGTATAGTCTATGATGCAACGTAGAGATTTAATCAAGGCGGGTCTGGCGGTTGCTGCATCCGCATCATTGGCCAATGTTACACCCTCGCTCAAAGGGCAATCCACCGCTCTGGCCGGGGCGATCGCCGCGTCCGGGCCGCGCCGCCATGAATTACTGGACGCCAATTGGCGGTTTCAAGGCCTGCCTGGAAAACCTGTTAAACACAGCGACCATGCGGCTGCGGCTGCGGATTTTGACGATAGCGCCTGGCGTGTGGTGCAATTACCCCATGATTATATTGTGGAAGGAAAATACGATCCGCACGGTGACAAGGCCCGCGGATTTCTGCCGGTGTACCCCGCCTGGTATCGCCGGCATTTTTCCCTGGCACCAGCCGACAGCGGTAAAGCCGTCTGGCTTGATTTTGAAGGCGTATTCCGCGATGCCCATGTCTATCTCAACGGAAAACTCCTGGGACGCCATCAGGGCGGTTATACGCCGTTTCGCTTTGATATTTCCAAATCCGCTAATTTCGGCGGCGATAACGTTCTGGCGGTGCATGTGGATCCCACCAAGTTTGAAGGTTGGTGGTATGAAGGCGGCGGCATTTACCGCCACGTCTGGTTGAACGTTGCCGACCCGGTACATGTGTTGCCATGGGGCGTTTACGTGACCAGCGAGGTGCACGATGTCCTTGGGAACCCCTCGGCGGATTTAACCATTGAAACCAGTGTGGTCAATGAATCACCGCAGCAGCATACATGTCAATGCGCATTAACGATCTCCGATCCACAGGGAACAACCGTTGCCAGAATTTCCAATAAAATGATTCTTTCCGCAGGCCAATCCGGCTCCATTACCCAGGTTGCCGCCTTAAAGCAGGTGGCGCTTTGGTCGTTGGAAAATCGCAATCTTTACACGCTTACCACTGAAGTATTCCGCGGGGGATCTCTGGTGGATGTCCATACCCAGAAATTCGGCATTCGCACCCTGCACTATGATGCCGGCAACGGCTTTTTTCTTAATCAGAAGCATGTCGAGCTTAAGGGCACCTGCAACCATCAGGATTTTGTGGGCGTCGGCATCGGTGCGCCGGACAGCCTCTGGTACTGGCGCGTGCGTAAGCTCAAGGAAATCGGCTGCAATGCCGTGCGCTGTTCACATAACATGATGGCCCCCGCATTTTATGATGCCTGCGATGAACTGGGCATGTTGGTGATGGATGAAAACCGGCGCTTAAGCGATGATGAAGGGCCCAAAACACACCTCAACGCTCCCTGGAAAAATATGTGGCATGTTGATGAAATGGTGCTGCGTGATCGCAATCATCCCAGCATCATCATGTGGTCATTGTGCAATGAAGAAGACATGGTGCAGAATACCGCGTATGGCAAAAAAGTCTTCGCACACTTGATGCATTCGATCCATAAGTATGACCGCACCCGCCCGATTACCTGCGCGTTAAACAGCAACTGGGGCAAAGCTCACAAACGGGGATGGGATGCCAAGGAAAATTTTGTTCATCTGCAGGGTATTGAATCGGTGGAGAACTTAATAGGCTGCAACTATCACCCCTATAACTATGATCGATTCCACCAGGCCTATCCGCACCTGAAGATGTTCGGCAGCGAAATCGGCAGCGCTCTTACTGATCGGGGAATCTACAAAGCCGATTGGGCCGCTGGACATCTAAGCAACTATAACAGTCGCATGGAGCAGTCATGGCAGCCCGTGGCAGTCCGGAAATATATGGCCGGCGGATTCATCTGGACCGGCTTTGATTATCGCGGCGAGCCAACCCCCAGCGGCTGGCCCTGCATTAACTCCCACTTCGGCGCATTAGATATGTGCGGCTTCCCCAAGGATGTCGCGATGTATTACAAGGCCTGGTGGGGCGACAAACCGCTGGTGCATATTTTTCCGCACTGGAATTGGCACGGCCATGAAGGTAAAACCATCAGCATTTGGTGCTACAGCAACTGCGATAAAATTGAACTGCGCGTCAATGGCACCAGTTACGGCACCAAAGCCATGCCCCGCCTCAAACACGTCCAATGGGATGTACCCTATACGCCAGGCCATATTGAAGCGTATGGCTATAACAACGGTTCACTGACCGCCATCCATCGCATCGAAACCACAGGCCGCCCCGCCGCCCTGCTACTGACGCCGGATCGCTACGTGCTGCAGGCCGACGGACAGGATACAGTCCCCATTGCGGTTTCCGTCGTGGATTCCGCAGGCCGCATCGTGCCCACAGCCGACAACAAAGTCCGATTCAGCGTTACCGGCGCAGGCATGAATGCCGGAGTCGGTAACGGCGATCCCACCTGTCTGGAGCCTAATCAGGCCAGTTATCGCAGCGCTTTCAACGGCCTGTGCATGGTCCTGGCCCGTGCAGATTACGCCGGCGGAATTATCCGCGTGCGCGCCACCGCCGACGGCCTGCAGCCCGCAGCCGTGCAACTTCTGGCGAAAATGTAACAGCGCCCCCGCGGGTTAGCCACATCCGCCTCCGGTGCGGGCTTGGGTGCGAACACGGCCACAAACACAGGAAACCCATCGGAAGTTCCGCTTCGGCATAACATGGACGCATGTCAATACACCGTACTTCTGTTTTTCGCCAGCGGCTTACTTCAGAATGCCGATTTCACCACGCCGCCGTCTGCACGCACTGCCGCGCCATTGGTGGCACTGGCCAAGGGACTGCACAAAAATGTGGTAGTCGCGGCGATTTCCTCAGGAGTTTCGAACCGCTTGAGCAGACTGCCGGAGCAACTCAACAGTGTGGCCATTCGTTTGAATCAAATCAAGCTGCATCGCCTGCGGAGTTATGATGACTGCCGGCTGGGTTGTGAATTGTGGCGGCAGTTGCAGTTGGATCAGTTCTGGCATTCGCGTCTGAAGGCGGACGGGCGATCAGGTGTGCAATGGCAGAAGGTATTGGCGTTGCTGGTAATCAATCGCCTCTTCGCTCCAGGCAGTGACAGCCGCCCCCGAAGATTTACCCCGATGCAAAAGCGGCCCAGGCACCGCATCAGGAAGGGCCAAGCCACTAAGCTGACCATGAGTTTATGGTATCCCGGCGCGCCGGGACCTCTGGTTGAGCGCCAGAGCCTTTTTTAGTGCCGAAGTGCGAAGGTTGGGTGAGAGGCCTTGCCTCAAAGTGGCCTGCGGCAACCCTGCTGAAAACATAGGTTCAGGCGGCCGTCTGGAAATTTGGCAGACCCCGGAGTCTATTAGCCTGAATAGGCCTGAACAGGCCAATTGCCTTCGATCTATAAGTTCTTACAATACGCCGGAGCGTCACCGTTTGGCCGGTCCTTCGTTTGCAACCATGGGCGGCGAGAGGAAGGGATTCGCGAATTTAGTCTCGGCGGAGGTAGGCCGAGCCAGCCTCACGCGCCGGCGCGCGGCGAGGGTGGCTTTCAGAAAGGGCATTTTTTATGGCAACGCGTTTGAGCCTGCGATTTGTGGCACTATTATTTACGGCAGCGGGCGGAGTCCGGGCTAACGCTGCCACGTATATATGGACCGGCGCGGCGGGCGGAGGGAATTGGTCCACAATATCCCCCACCGGACAGATGAACTGGGATTTGTCCGCAGCCTCACTTCTTTTGCCGGCAGTGCCTGCATCCGCGTCCAGTACAGTTTTGGAATTTAATTCCGCCACCGGTGCCGTAACTACTCAAGATATTGCAACACCGTTTTTGCTTAACCAGCTTGAATTCGGCGGCGGTGCGGGGGCATTTTTTATATATGGCAATCCGCTGGAATTTGCCGGGGCGAATACGACCCTGGCGGATTCTGCGACCACAGCAGAGACGATCAACGCGGACATCGTCCTGGCCGGGACAAACGGACAGGATCTGCTTGTTTCCGGTGCCACGAGCGGGGAATCACTGATTCTCGGTGGTGTGATTTCTGATGTGGGCACAACCGGTACGCAATCGGGTGTGGATATCACCGCTTTGCTGAATGTCAGCATGACGGCGGCAAATACCTATACCGGTCAAACCACTATTCACGATGCCACGCTGAACATTCAGAATACCGACGCCTTACAGAATTCCACTGCGAATGTCATCAACGGCGGAGACCTTAATCTGCAAATGGCGGGGGTCAACCTGGGTGGACTGTCGGGCGATAATTCCGCAACTGTTGTCTTTTCGGCACCGGCCGGCACAGCCATCGGGCTGCTGAATTTTGGATTTGACAATCAGAATACAACGTACTCCGGAACCTTCGTGAATAATATTGCCAACCCAGCCGGCGCTCAGATAGGATTCGTCAAATACGGAACGGGCACATTCACCTATAACGGCAATGCGGCACTGCCCGATAGTCCGAATTTTGTTTATGTGCAGACCGGTACCGTTGCTTTAAGTTCAGGCGGCATGGACATTACGTCTGCGGGAAATCTGCAAGGCGGACCGCAAAAAGTCGCCATTTCCGTGGCCACCGGAACCACGCTTCTGATCAATCAGGCCTTTTCGTTAAGCAGCGCGGGCTATGCGGTGGTCAACGGCACGGGCACAATTACATTGGATGGCACCGGCACACTTTGGAACGCCAGAACGGTTCCACAAAGTGCCGCCGGCGGTATTGAACTTTCCACCTTTGCGTCCGGTTCCACGCTGAATGTGCAAAATAGCGCCATTCTCAACACGCAGGCCCTTTCCATCAATCATGCCGGCACGGTGAATGTGACCAACGGCGGCCAGCTTACGATCGCGGATTCGGGCAGCTTTTCACAAGGTGACGGAATTTTTAAAATCTCAACCGGCAGCGCGGTGACGGTGGATCAGGGAACGCTGACCTCTCAATATATCACCGCCGGCTTATCTTCAACCATGGCACTTTCCGATCCAGCGGGAAGTGCAGCGCTGACAATTGACGGCGCATATAACGCCACCAATCCAATCCAAAGTCAATCCACTTTGGATGGAGTCATATCCGATGGACCCGATGGCCCCGGAAGTATTGATATCACCAACAACGCGCTGGTCACCATGGCCGGTGCCAACACCTACACCGGTACCACGACCATAAATGGTTCAACGCTGGTGGTGCAAAACACCAATGCCTTGCAGGATTCAACCACCACTATTATCAATTCCGG
>JAKBAC010000179.1 GCA_021809365.1 Planctomycetota bacterium
GGGCTTACGAAACAGCCCCCATGGCTCATAACATCCGCGCGGCAGAGACGAAACGCCGGAAAATTCCTCCTCTGCATTCTTCGGCCGGTCGCCGCCCCGCAGTGTCCGCACCAGCCGGATAATCTGCCCGCGAAACTCCAATCCTCCAGCCATTAAAGCGGAGTAGACCAATGGGGCCAGAAAGGCGTTCGTGGCGATAAACACGTGACCGCCGGGCCGCAGCGCCGATTTTACCAGTTCAGCCCATTGGGTAAAAAAATGGCTTAAACGCTTACGCTCTTTTTCGTCCAGTGCGGTAAAACGCGGAAGAGGAGCGCGAACATGGCCGTCGAACGAAGGGGGGATGCGCCAGACTCCGCCGTTACCGCTGCCCCGTTTGTGCAACTGATCCAAATCGTATTCCTTTACCCCGTAGGGCGGGTCAGTAACAATCCCATGAAGTGTATCTTTTGGAACATGGCCCAGCCATTCCAGGCAGTCAGCATGCACCAGCAGGGACCCGCCGATCCGTTTAGACTCGTAATTGAACGCGAGTTCCGGCAAAATAGATGGTTCGTACTTCATGGCATCAGTCCCTCAGTGCCTTCACAATATGATCAAGATCACGACGGCTGTAGAGTCGGTATCCGTTAATCGGGTGTCGTCGGGCCTTGAGTTTGCCGGTACGGTCCCAGTTTCTCAATGTGGAAGTCGAGACGCCGAGGTACCCTGCGGCGCCGTTTACGGTAAAGAGTTTTCCAAGTGTTTTTGGAGCTGTAGTCAACATTGCCTAAGGTTATCGAACATTAGTAACGTGTGCAACTGGCGGATCAAAGTGAGCAAATCCAGCGAGCGATGGAATCAAGTTGCTGGTCGTCGGTCAGGTTCGCGGCGTTATCGAGTTCGCCATCGGAGAGTAGTTTCCATATTTCGTTGGCCATGTTTTTTTCTATTGCGGAAGCGACGAAGAAGGTCTTGGGATTTAACTTTGACTTCTTGAACGCCCGCTTGATGCGCTCGATGGCGGAATGAGCTGTCTTCCAGTGTTCGTCCGCCCCCGCAGGGTCGATACCGCCCTTCAATTCGCCCAGGGCAATGTACTGCTCTGGTGAACGGATAATTTCCGAAGAAAGCGACTCGTGACTACATTTGAAGAGACAGATATCGACATTATTTTTGGTCAATGGAAGCATAACATTGTAAAGGAGAGTTCGCTGGGACCCGTTTCGTCGCCAGGCAAGGCCCTTTAGCTGGATTTCTATATCGGCATCATCCGCCGGCCCTAATGCCCACGATTTCGTTTGCGTGTGGAGCCAGTGATAGGGCTGCCGTGCGAGGCGGAGCGAAGATATGATCGCGCGGGTCAGCTTGCCTGCGCCAACGCACCGGCAATATTGCGCATGGACCCCCCGAGGGTGTCGCCGCGGGTGAGCAAGAATCTGAATACCAATTCCTCGACGAAGTTACTGCCCGCTGGTTCCAGAAAGTTTTCAATCAGGCCCAGCAACGCGGCGAGCCTGTCCTCATCCTGCAGGTGCGTGATGGCTTTATCGGAAAGTCCTGCTGCCGCGAGCATCGCGGGTTGGATGTCTTTCAGGGCAAGCAGTTCGCCGGGATTCCTCGCGTTCATGGCGCGGGCTTTTAATGAGCGAGCCTGTGCCACAAACGGGGTGGCTTTTCGATTTTTCTCAATAGCCATTTGGACGAAGCCCGCCCGTATCGCCGCGTACGGTGTGATCAGATCCTGGCTGGTTCTCAAGTGTAGACCGGCGGAAGTGGGCACTTCCTCACTCCTTTTGCCAGACGTAAATGCACTTGCGCAGCTCGTCCCGTCCGTGTTCCCCCATTTGCTGACTGCTATTGCCTTTCCCTGTTGGCAATACCATTATCTGGAGCACACGGAGCCCCATTCCTTCGGCCAAAGCTGAAAGTATCAGGTCGACTGATATACTTGCCCCGGCATAACGCACGTTGTCGTTAACCATCATAAATCGCCCGCCGGATTTGAGGAGCCGTGCACACTCGAAGACCACGCAAGCCGTTTCGTAGAAGTAACCGCGAACCATGCGAGGTATGCCGTTGTTGTTAAGTGATCCCTGTGCTTTCATCAGGTCCAGGTAGGCCAAGATTGCCTGGAGAAGTTCTTGATCATCCGTTGCGAGGATCGCAGCCAGTCCGGGTTTATTGTCAGGAGGCTTTTAAGCTTATTCTCCACGGTACAAGTGAGCATGGTTTGGCGGAGGGATGAGAGGCCGGCCTCATCAATTCCCAATATCGCAAGCTCAAGCGCATAGGTTCTGGTGTAGTCGTAGCGGTTGCAATAGGGCGGAGAGGTTATAATTGAGTCATACGATGCCGCTGGAAGCTGCGGAAGTATCCCAAGGCAGGAGCCATGGTGCAGGGTTATGTTGCCGTGTGAGTTGGGTTGCTGGAATAGATCGCAGGGCGCGGAACCGGGCGACAGGTCGGCGAGCATCTCATGAATTTTCGACCTAAATGCGATGTGAAAAGGGAGTATCTCACCTTTATTAAAGGGGTTCTGGCCTTGCCTGCGATTTGACCGGTAGTCCCACCTCAAGTATTGGCCGTCCTTGCGAGTGAAGCTTACCGATTCCAAAATACACAGCAAGGCAAATCTGAGAACAGCCGAGACCTCCGGGGGTTCCATTTTGGATGCCGCAAGAAAAGATTCAATCTGGAGCTTCGTATCGTCGGGATAGGCTCCTCGGGTGATGGGAAGTTCCGGGAGAGCTACGCGCTGTCGCGTTTCGCGCCACGGTTGGTGCTCCGACCACCGAGTTAGTGCTGCCGAAATATCACCGCTAATACCCTTCTCAACGAGTTTGCGAATCGCAATGATCTCCTGGCCAATCGGCAGCAGTTCTATTCCCTCGGAGGCGATACCAAGGCGGCTGGCGGCGAAAAGCGTGGTGCCGCTGCCGGCGAAGGGGTCCAAGACATTAGCCGCCTTGGCAGCGAACCGGTTGAGGAGATACTCAACCAGGCTGGCGGAAAACCCTTCTTTATACTTATACCAGCGATATACCGCCTTTGATTTGTTAGCCTGGAAACTCACATCGCGCCGGTCGAGGCTAGTATCCGTGTGCATTCTTTTCGCGAACCGTGCCGTGAGGATTGCGTCGAGCCTGTCAATCTCCTGAAGTCCCGCCGCCTCGGCCGGGATGGCGGCGGCCGATACGGCCGCATCTTCTTGCGCGTGCCCGTAAAGCGCCGCTTGGCTCTGGGCGGCTTCTGCCGTGTGTGATTCGATTGGCTTCATCTTTCTTGGCCTGCTCATTCGGTCCCCCGCAGAAATCACTGTCGATCTGCGAGTACCGGCTACTTGTTCAACGGCATAGGCGCGACGATCTAAAGTATAGTGTCGTGGGCAAAATTTGCCAGCGGGCGCGAGGCCTCCACGGAATTAATCAGGGCTTCCCTGGGCGGCGAGGGTGCCGGCGGTGGTGGGTTTGCCTTTGAGGATCCACTCGAATCCTACGGCGATCATTGCGCCGATGAGCGGGCCGAGGATGTAGATCCAGCAGGTGCTCAGGTCGCCGCGTATCAGATCGGGAGCAAAAGATCGTACCGGATTCATCGAAGCGCCACTGATGGGAGCCGCCCAAAGCCCGGCCAGGGCGATGTAACCGCCGACGGCCAGTGCTGCGTTGGAGCCGACATTTCTTGCTCCAGAGGCGGTGCCGAGGATTGTGCTGACCAGGCCGGTCGTTAATAATATTTCCATGGCTGTCCGTCGGCGATGATTAATTTGCCGTTGGCCTGGTCTCTGCAAAGCAGCAGCGGCGACAATTTTCCGCCGCCGGTAATCGCGTCCACATCCTTCTCAACATGGCCGTTGCTGACTCCCAGCAAAGACAGCCCGGAGGATCGGAAAATGTCTTTTGCCGCAAATTCAGTCATACCGGCCTGTTTCAATTTGCCGGCAATAGCATCGGCTTTGCGTTGACTCATCGTCAAGCTCAAGTAGCGGGCGGCAGCGCGATAGTCATGCTTTTGCGGCTTGTCTAGCCATTTTATTTTCATAGATCTTCCTTAATATTGTGGCCATAAGCCGATTTCAGTTCGCGACACAGTTGGCTAAAAATTCGCCAACGAATGCGATATTTTTAGCCCACCAGCATTCAGTTCGTCCCCTGCTTTATTATATCCTTACCATCAGGCACTTGCGGCGTGCAGGCAGCCTTGGGATTTTTGATTTCAACGCAAACGGGCGCTATACTACGATGGGAGCCTGTGGAAACGAAACGGGCTTGCAGCGTGAATCTGCCAGGGCTTGGCCCTATGCAGGGACAGTGGGCAAGCATTATTTATCTGGTGAATTCCAGGAGCCTGCCCGGGTAATGTTTGGTGGTTACTCGGATTGACTCCTAAGATGTCACCGGGCTGATCTTGGCGACCCAGGGGCCTCTCCGAATAACGGGCGAGGTTGCGGTTACACGGACCGCCTTCTCGGGGCGATCAGTTTAGTGGGGATTGGGTAATTGTTTACCCATTGGAGTTTATAAATGCGCATCCGCATAGGTTACGACATTCATTTTTCAGTTCCGGCGCCTACTCCCCTGATGCTACTGCTGCATACGTATCCGGGCGGATATCACCTGCTGACCCCGGAGCATCTGGTGATTTCACCTGACGTGCCGGTGGAGAACTTTTCGGATACATTTGGTAACACCTGCTCACGGCTGGTGGCCCAGACGGGCTTACTGAAACTTTACAACGATACCGTCGTGGAGGTCGATGGAATGCCCGATAAGGGAGATCTTAATGCGCAGCAGCTTGAGATTCAGAATTTGCCGACGGACACACTGCGGTTTTTATTGCCATCGCGGTATTGTGAAGTGGACCGTTTGACGGAATTTGCATGGCGACAATTTGGTCTGGGCGTAACGGGCTATCAACGGGTTCAGGCGGTATGCAATTATGTACATAATCATGTGCAATTCGGTTATCTGTTTGCTGACAGTTCTAAATCCGCGTTTGATGTGTTTAATCAACGACGAGGAGTTTGCCGGGATTTTGCGCATCTGGCGATCACCCTGTGCCGCTGTCTGGGCATTCCCGCCCGCTATGCCACCGGATATTTAGGTGATATTGGCGTGCCGCCGAATGCGGATCCCATGGATTTTTCTGCGTGGTTTGAGGTTTTTCTTTCCAATGGCTGGTACACGTTTGACGCCCGGCACAACCATCCGCGCATCGGGAGAATTGTCATGGCCCACGGTCGCGACGCCGCCGACACAGCCTTAACCACGTCCTTCGGGTTAATGCGGCTCCAGCAGTTCAAAATATGGACCAGCGAAATAGCGGCATAATTGGCCGGGATTTCTTCGCTGTTTGTATAGCGCACGGTTGCCCCGGGATGTTGGCGTCATGAGCCAGTGTAGCGGCTATGCTATTTTAACGAGTGCCAGCGAATAATGGCCTGCCACCGGTTGTCAAACCAAATGAAGTGCGGCAGTGGTTGCACGAGGCGCATGATGCCCGCGATCCTCAAACTGATCGATACGAACTGCGCCTTTGGAAAATCGGGCTATCACATCCAGCTCTCCGCCCAAGGCGGCGACAATCTTTCGCAACGTCGATATTTGCATGTCGGACTGACCATCGAGTTTCGAGAGGCTCGGCTGTTTAATGCCCAGAGCCTCGGCCACCTCGCGTTGGCTCTTGCCAGCAAGCTTCCGTATTTCACTAAGCAGAAGTTCACCCAACAGTTCTTTTGTCCGCACTGCCGCGCGAGCCTGCGTTCGTTTGTTTGTCGTGCGCTTCACCAATTCGTCAAATGATTTCGCCATATCAAATTCCCTTTGCCTTTTTCCTTCCGGGAGAACCGGTTGTGAAAATGCTAAAGCGCACTGCTTCCGTATGGCACCATAACAGCCTATAAGCTATATTATATCAATTGCCACGAGGCCGGTATTTCCTGGTGAAGCACAAACCGCCATCGGGTGAAGTTGATGAGGCACGATTATCACAATACGCCGTTGGCGCAGCGCATGAGGCGGTTCCGGCGGTTTACCCTTTTTGTCATGTCACTTGTCAGTTCACTATGTGGCGGCGCGTTATTTGCCGTGTTTGCCTACGTCCTTCTCGCACTTCTCCCCGTTACCGCTGAGCGGAAGTGCGTTGATTTAATGGGATCGCTGGCCATGTTGCTTCTCTGGGTGGCGGGAATTTTCTGGTACCGGCAACGGAAAAAGATTGCCTATCGCGAAAAGCCGGTGATCATAGCGGCGTTTCTTCTGGGCTATATTGCGGTGGCGATCGCCAGCACTTTCGCGAGGTAGCGGCAATTTTTCCCGGCGGTGCCGTAATAACAATGGAACCGGGAGGAATCGCGTCGTTTGGTTACGGCGAGCCGGGAGCCGGTCCGAGATACCTGTGGGGTGGGTCCCACCGCCGGCACAGCCGGCGGCTTTGTGGGGAGGGCTGCAGGCGGTGGTGCCGGGCGGTTGGATTGGCACGCCTCTGAATGGCTTTAATGCACGGGGAACAGTGGCTATTTTTGCGATTTAAGCAGATTCTGCACTGCGGACACCAGACTGGATTTTGGCTGGAATA
>JAKBAC010000029.1 GCA_021809365.1 Planctomycetota bacterium
CCGAAACCAAGGGTTCGAGAAACTCCGGAAATTCCTCGACGCTGCGCTTCCAATGCTTTTGATTCCATTCCATGGCATCATTATGACACCGAAACTTTGCTTGTCAATACTTAACATAGTAATACTACCTCCTAACTCCTGTCTCCTGCACACCGCACACTGAAAACTGAAAACTGTGTCATTACCCTCCCCCGCCGCCCCCTATAGCCTCTCCACGGCACAAGTGCCGCATCCCGGTCCGCCGGGGTTTGACAAGTAAATAACATGCCGCCACAGTGATCGCGGAAAAGAATCCTGAACGGGAACCGGCACACACTGTTGCCACGCAACCCCGTTGCTCGTTGAGTATACGCGTTTCGCTGATCGTTACAACGAAACCACCGCGCCCGTTCCGCGCGCAATCAATGTTGTACGTTTCTGAGTTTCTATTCATTACTCATTAAGCCAGAGCGTTTCATTATTCATTGGCGCTCCGCGCCACTACTCTCCTGTTCCACTGCTCTCGGCGGCAGCCGCCCCCCCCCAAAAACATCTTGGGCATCTAGGGCAACTTGAACCAAACCCGCTAAAATCAACGCTTCCATCAACTTGCCCAACTTGGGCAACTTGCCCCCCGAACTTGGGCAACTTGGGCACCTTGAAATTCATAAAGTCTTCTAACTCCTAACTCCTAACTCCTAAATGCTGGCGGTGCCGCCGCGCTGCAGAATCGGTCACAGGCCCCGGCGCGGATGTATTGCACGCATTGAATTGTTACTCGTCCGCATTGTCCCTATAATCCGAAGTGTTGGTTGCGGATTGAAAACCCGCCATTGGGGCGGACGCAACCATGGCAGGATTTTTGCGAAAGGTTTTACGATGAAATTACAGAACAAAGTTGCCATTGTTACCGGAGCGGCCACAGGTATCGGTCAGAGCATAGCCATTCGATTGGCCAAAGAGGGTGCCGCGATCGTGGTGGATTATGTGGGTAAACCCGGGACCGCGGATGCCACATTGAATGCCATCAAAGCCGCCGGTGGAAAATCATTGGCGGTGGCCGCCGATGTCAGCAATCCCCAACAGGTGCAGGCGATGGTGGATCAGGCCGTCAAAGCTTTCGGCAGCCTGGACATTTTGGTGAATAATGCCGGCATTGAATTTAAACACCCATTCGTGGAATTTCCGGTGGAGCAATTCCAGAAGATTATTTCCGTCAATCTCATAGGTCCCTTTGTGTGTTCGCAGATCGCCGCCCGGCAAATGATCAAACAGGGCAACGGCGGACGGATTATCAATATTTCATCGGTACATGAAGACCTTCCCATGGTCAACAATGCGCCCTATTGCGCCACCAAGGGCGGTATACGGATGCTGACCCGCACGATTGCGGTGGAACTGGCACCGCACAAGATCACGGTTAATAACATCGGACCGGGCGCGATTTTCACCCCCATTGACGCCGATGTGGAAGCCAACAAAGCGATGGAGGACGCACTGATGGCGGAAATTCCATTGGGCCGATGGGGCAGACCGGAAGAAGTCGGCTCGCTGGCGGCATTTCTGGCATCCGATGAGGCGGCATATTGCACCGGCTCAACATTCTTCATCGACGGCGGCATGTTGCGTCAGGCCGGCAGCCTGTAATGGGCCTCCAATAAATAACCCGTACCGTCTTGCTGGCCCTTTTTTTGGCTGCTGACTCCACGGGCAGGCGAGCAGGGGCGGGGATACGATGGTAATATAGCTTCATGCTGGAATTCAAACATCCGGACATGCTGGCGGGTCTGATTGTCATTGCGTTCTGCGCAATGATCGTGCTGGTCTGGACCAGAAAGAGAGACCGGGCCTGGAAACTTTATTCCATTGTCTTGCCGTTGCTGGCCGCCGTGTTGGCGCTCCTGGCGGCGGCCACTCCGATACTACATTTCGTTTCGCCGGCCCGACGGGTGATCGTAGCGCTCGATGAATCACCGGCGGCCATCACCGCACCTTGGCGGAACTTACATTGGCTGCGATCATTTTTGCAAATGCATCTGCCCAAGGGCACACAGGTTGAGCTGGTCGGATTTGCATCTCGCCCGCATATTCTTACATCATCGCTACACCTTAAAACACTACCCGAAAACTCCGCGCGTTTCTTGCCATCCAGCACGTTTACCGCGAGCACCGGATCACTGCTGGAGTTTTCGGGGGCAACCCCCTGCTGGATCTTTACGACGGGTTTGTTGCGCTGGGAGTCGTCCCGCAACGATACGCCACCCGCGTCGCCCATCGCCGTTACACTGATTCCACCCACGCAAACGGATGTTGGTATCACCAACTTGCAGATCGTCTATCTCAACAATCGCAAAACGCTCACAAATGCGGCCACCGCGCCGTCCCACGAATCGCCACCATCCGCCGCACCACAATTGGCAGTCACACTGCGTGCTACGGGAGCCAAAAGCGTGGTGGCGCGGGAATCGTCCGCGGGACACATCTTGAATGCAACGCCTCTGCGTTTTACGCGATCCGGCATCAAGACCTTACTTTTTCCACCACTAATCAAGTCCGAACAATGGCGCGACCGAGAGATTACCGTTCGGCTTACCACAGGGGATCCTTGGCCAGGCGATGGTAAGGCAAGTATTGACATTCCCATGCCGGGCACTCGTCATGTGCTGATTATTACGAATCATCCCACAAACAGTGGTCACGCAATACCCGGCTGGATCACCCAGGAAATACCGCCTGCGCAATTTTCCGATGCGATCCGTCATCTGTCACACGTTCAGGCTGTGATTCTCAATGATATTTCCATCGGCGAATTGCCCGCCGATGCCGAAAAAACGCTGGAGGAATTTGTTACGCAAGTCGGCGGCGGATTGCTGATTGTCGGGACACGACAGGCCTTTGGCCCTGGCGGATATGGCTTGCCGCAGGGGCACTCCGAGCAGCCGTCCGTGTTGGAACAACTTTCACCCTTATCCAGCCTGCCGCCGCACCCACGGCCACAGCATGTCCTATTTCTGCTGGATGTCAGCGGATCTCTTGGCAACCCCACGACTTCCGGAGCCACGCGCTTCGCGCTGGCGGCGCGCGCAATCTGCGGTGCGGTGCAGTTACTTAAACCCAACGATCGCATAACTGTTCTGTTATTTTCCGGTCGGACAAGGCAATTGGTTAATGGCCGGGCGAAAAGTGTGCGATCCATACTTCCGAGTCTGCTGGCAAGAATTATCCCCAACGGCCCAACTCGGCCCAATACCGCATTGCCTGTTTTACGAACGCTGCTGACAAAAAAGGCGTTGCTGGTTGTTGTGACCGATGGCCGCATTCCACATTTGAATGTGCCCGCATGGAAAAGGCTTTTGCTGCGCGATTCCGTACGCTTCGCGGTCATTGCACCCGGCCACAGCAGCACGGCAACCCAACAGTTGATAGCGCAAACCGGGGCGATGCGATTTTCAATGCGGCATTTTTCTCAATGGGCTGGTTTGCTGCGCGCAGCGGTCGCCCGACAGCTTGGAGGAATTGAGCAAACCAACACGGTCCAATGGACATCCGCCCCGTTGCATCTCAAGGGTCGCACGGAGCAATGGGATATCGTGTATTTGAAGCACCAGGCCACGCTCATTGCCCGGGCGCAAACGCATCCCCTGGCAGCGGTCTGGCGACGTGGCATGGGGAAAGTTGCGGCGATGGCGTTTGCCGATTCAAGCAGGCAGGCCGGCATTCTCAGAAGTTCTCTGCTCAATATGGTTCGCCCCCCCGCTGGAGATCATCATTTTGACATCAACGCCCGCTATCGCGCCGCCCACTGGACCGTTACCGTAAGCGCCGTTGATGGCAAACGGTTCATGAACAATCTACAACTGGGACTTGGTATTATTGAACAGCGTAATAGAATCCTTCAGACCAAACTCAAACAGACCGCGCCCGGGAAATATCAAGTCTCATTACCGCGATACATCCGCACTTTTTCCGCCACGTTCTGGAGGTTGATAGGCCATGGAACGAATCGGCGGAGGCAATTGCTCGGACGAATTCATCCGCCGCTGCTGCCGGGGCACTATTTCCCCGCCACCGGCTACGTGCGGCCATGTCCCTGGCCCGGCGTAGCGCAAATTCCCGCCGATGCGTCGGCAACACAAATATGGCACCCGCGCGTAAGCCATGGCCGATTTAAATTGGCCGGGTTGCTGTGGGTGATGGCAGCGCTAACAACTCTGGCGGCAATGGTACGGCCTTGGGCTGCCAAGAATGTCAGCCCGTTGTAGCCAGGCGCGGGGCGCGTTAGACTTTGTAGGAGATTTCAACCGAACCGGAACTTCGGCGGATCAATGGAAACATGGTCGCGGTATTTTAAGGAGTCGGTTATGTCGTTGTTTCAAAAAGCGCGCGGCGAATTCATTGATATTATTCAGTGGACACAACCAGCCGGCAATGATCTGCTCGCTTATCGTTTCGAACGCTATAACAATGAAATTAAAATGGGGGCGAAGCTGACGGTGCGTGAAGGGCAGGCCGCGGCGTTTGTCAACGAAGGTAAATTGGCTGATGTTTTTGGCCCCGGCATGTATACGCTTTCAACTGAAAATATGCCAATATTATCCACGCTCAAAGGCTGGAAGTATGGCTTCGATTCGCCATTTCGCGCGGAAGTTTATTTCATTTCCACACAACAGTTCACGGATCTGAAATGGGGCACACCCAATCCCATTATGCTGCGTGATGCGGAGTTCGGAGTGGTGCGGATTCGCGCCTTCGGTACGTATGCCATGCACATCAGCGATCCGACGGTATTTCTGCGCCAGCAGATCGCCACGAATCCATCGCTGGAGACCGTGCAGGTCTCCGGACAGATTCGCGACACCATTGTCAGTCGATTTACCGATATTCTTGGCGATTGCCATATTCCGGCGCTGGAGTTGGCCGGTAATTATGACAAGTTAAGCAAACTGGCTCTGGAAAAGATCAAAACTGATTTGGCCACACTGGGAATTGAGTTGACGCTATTTTACATCGAAAATATTTCTCTGCCCCCCGAAGTGGAGCAGGCCATGGACACGCGCACCAAAATGGGCGTTTTGGGCGATTTGAATCAGTACACACGGTTTCAGGTGGCCACCGCAATACCGGAAGCGGCCGGCAATCCATCCGGGTTTGCCGGCATGGGAGCCGGTATGGGAGCGGGAGTGGGCATGGGGATGGCCATGGGCAACCAGATGGGATCCGCCATGAATTCCGCTGTTGGCGCACCGCCGCCGGTACCAACCGCATCATCTTATTTTATCGCGATCAATGGCAGTCAGTCCGGCCCATTCGATATGCCGACATTGGCCGCCAAGATTAAATCCGGCGATGTTCAAGCAGCAACATTGGTGTGGAAAAACGGCATGGCCAATTGGGCCGCGGCGGAAACAGTGGAGGAGATCAAGGCTCTCTTTCCAATTCAGCCGCCACCATTACCAAAATAATATACAATTCGACAATGCGAAAATATAAGATGTACGGTTGCTTTGGGATAAATGGGCAAGTTCCACCTTATCATTGCTTTCTGAAATGTCGGTTATTTTAAGGAATGTATCAATGCTAAAAACGCTCCTGATTCATCCGCAGATTCTCGGCGCGCTTGGCCGCGGCGGCCACGGCAGCAAAGTGCTCATTGCGGATGGCAATTATCCAATATGGACCCGCCATGGTCGGAATGCCGAGGTCGTCTATCTGAACCTGGCGGCGGACATGCTGAAGGCCACGGATGTTCTGAATATGATTCTGCAAAGCATACCCGTAGAAGAAGCGGTTGTAATGGCGCCTAACAAAACCGGTCCACATAGGCTCAAGAACGAACCAGCAATTTTTGGGCAATACCGCGCGCTGCTGGACCAATGGTCGCCCGGAACCACACTGACAAAAATTGAACGCATGGCATTTTATAATGAGGCTTCCACACCCGATGTATGCCTGGCTATCGCTACCGGAGAAAGCCGGATATATGCCAATATTTTGCTGACAATCGGCGTGGTAAAATAACGGACACTTTCCGTTGGCGTAGTTGAAGGTTATTGAGTTATATACGCATGATGACTCAACAAAGAATAAGGGCGGTATGATGAAAAAGCTATCCGATATGTTTCGCACTCCGGACGGCGTCAATCACTGGCTGACGTTTGCGATGGTGACAAGCCTTTTTCTATTGTGGGGATTGTTCAGTGGAATGATCGACGTGCTCAATAAGCACTTCCAAGATTCGCTGCATGTGACAAAAGCTCAATCCGCGCTTGTGCAGGGGTTCTGGTATGGAGCCTATTTTCTCATAGCGCTGCCGGCTGGTTGGGTGGCTCGCAAGGTTGGCTACCGTGGTGGAATTCTCACGGGTTTGACTCTTGCTCTGGTCGGGTCAATTCTCTTCATACCTGCGGTGCGCATTCACAGCTCCGAAGCGATCATGTTCCTGGCATTTCTTATCGCCCTATTTGTCGTCGGAGCCGGGATGACATTTTTAGAGACCGTCGCCAATCCGTACACCACCGTACTGGGACCGATTGAATCCGCCGTTTCCCGGATCAATTTGGCGCAAAGCTGCAATGCGATCGGCTGGATGCTTGGGCCAATCGTCATCAGTTATTTTATCATGTCCAAGACCGCCGTCGCCAATACCAGCAACAGCGCAATTTACGTACCCTATTTACTTTTGGCCGGATTGGTCGCTCTTTTAATCATAGGGTTCATCGTTGCTCCCGTTCCGGATATTCATGCGCCGCAAGAAGCACACTTGCCGACCAGCAAGACGCAACATCTTCGGCCCCTTCGCGGAGAGACGCATTTTGTGATGGCCGTCGCGGCACAATTTTTTTATGTGGCCGGACAGACGGGTATCTTCAGTTTCTTTATTAACTATGTCAAAGATCCACAGTATTCACCCGCAATTCCGTCGTGGCTGGCTTCAAGGCTACCCGCCACCATGACGTTTGCGACGAAAAATGTGTCGCACATTACAGAGTACGGTGCCGGCATCATGTTGTCCGTGGCGTTTGGCTGCTTTTTGGCCGGGCGAGTTTCAGGCAGCGCCATATTGCGCTACGCCAAAGCGCACGTTACGCTTGGTATTTATGCTCTGATTAACACGATACTGATGCTGCTGGTCTTTCTCAATCTCGGATGGCCATCCATTGCGGCATTGATGTTGAGCTATTTTTTCATGTCGATCATGTACCCGACGATTTTTGCCCTGGGCATTCGAGGCCTTGGTGAACAAACCAAACTTGCCGCGTCGTGGATTGTTATGTCAATCGTTGGAGGTGCCATCATGCCAATGCTGATGGGCTACCTGGCCGATGAGTTTTCGATGCGCGTCGGATTTCTTATGCCGCTGGGATGCTTTGTTGTGATCATGATCTATGGTTTCTTCTGGCCATTGTTTTTCAGACGCGATATGGAGCCGGAGAACACCGCAATCCCGGCTACAACTAAGACGCATTAGGGTAAGTTCGCGTATCATTCCAGCGCCATAACCTGGCGCTCTGTCACGAAGCAACATCCGGAATAACACGCTCTCCACATGCCACAATCATACCTGGTGTGCGGCGAAATCTTGAAGGTCCCGCATCACTGCGGGTAGCGGGCCATTGACGCCGGTCAATTTCCGATAGAGCGCGTAAAGCGTGTCATATTGTCTGGTGATGGCGAGGTTCGGTTGATATATCAGGTCTGTGCGCTGACGCGCCATTGTTCGGATGGTATCCGTTACAGTTTTGCATCCGGTATGCCTGGTATCCGCAACGATGCAACCGAGAATGGCGGCCCCCAGAGCCACGCTTTGTGTGCTTTCAGGAAGGGTAATTCGCGCTTTGAGCACATCGGAATAAATCCGCATCATCAGGGGAGATTTGGTCGGCAAGCCACCGCTGGCAATAAACCCATTGACGGCCACGCCATTTTCTCGAAGCAATTCGACAATCCAGCGCACGCCAAATGCGGTTGCTTCCATAAGGGCACGATACATTTGTTCGGGCCGCGTTGTCAGCGACAGGCCGAGAAATGCGCCGCTGATTCGGCCATCCATAAGCGGCGTGCGGCAGCCATTGAGCCAGTCAATGGCCAGTACGCCGTGGCTTCCCGGAGCCAGTGCCGCCGCCGCCACATTCATCCGCTCATGGGAAACGCCCAATGTCCGCACCAGCCAGGCAAGAGCATCGCCAACACTGGCCTGGCCGGTTTCATAGCCGAAGCTACCAGGCAGGATGCCATCTTCGACTACCCCGGCGATGCCCGGCACACAATGTTCATGAGAGGAATTCAACATGTGGCAGGAACTCGTACCAATGACCATGACCAAGGTATCGTTCTCGCATACGCCCGAGCCGGGAAGCCCCGCATGCGCGTCGATGATCGCCGCACTGACCGGAATTCCCGGACGCAAATTCAGCAATTCCGCCGCTTTTACAGAAAGCATTCCAGCCCGCTGACCCGGTGCGAGCATTCGGCCGGGCATTTTTTCCGTAACTACTCCGGCGAGCTTGGGGTGAACGGCCGCAAGGAAATCAGGCGATGGAAACCCGTCACGTTTACTCCAGCACCCTTTGTAACCGGCCTGACAAGTGGAACGGACCAGATTGCGGCCCTGGCACAGCGGCCATGGGCCATCCGTCAATTGCCAGACCAGCCAGTCACCGGCTTCCAACCAGACCTCCGCGGCGCAATAAACATCAGGCGCTTCTTCGAGCGTTTCGAGAATCTTTGGAAAGAACCATTCCAGGCCAACGGTTCCACCATATCGGCTAAGCCAATCTTCATTGCGCGCGCGAGCAACCTCATTGATGCGGTCCGTCTGCCGCTTGGCACCATGATGCTTCCAGAGTTTAGGCCATGCCAGCGGCACATTGCCAAATCCGGACGTCAGGCACAGAGGTGTACCATCCGCTTTCGTCGGCAACATCGTGCAGCTCGTGAAGGCCACTCCGATCCCCACGATTTGTTCCGGTCGGCACTTTCCGGCTTTCAGCGCCGCCCTACACGCCTGCGCCAAATTCGTCAGCCAATCCTGTGGATGCTGAAGCGCGTAATTGGGCGGAAGTTTGCGGCCATCCGGTAACTGGTGATCCATTACGCCGTGGGTATATTTTTCCTCGGCCTGTGCAATAATTTCGCCATTGACAATATTCGCAATGATAACCCGGACGGATTCTGTACCGAAATCGAATCCCAGCGAAAAATAATGCTGTTTACTCATCGTTACACATCCTTGCTTAGAGTCGGTGCCTGATTAGTTTCGGGCTTTCGCCGCCACATCGGCCAGTTGGCCGCGCTTCCACCGCACTGCTGTCCGAATGCGGTGGAAGTATAGTCGCGCGGTTAGCTGCGCCGTTTCTGCGCCAACACCGCCACGACGATAATGGCTCCGGTAAGCATTAATCGACCAGCGTCGGGAACGGCGTTAAGACTCAATATCTTCTCCATATATCCAATGGTCAACATGCCCAATATGGTCAGTCCCATGCCACCGCGCCCCCCCATCAGGCTCGTACCGCCGATGACCACAATGGCGATTGCCGTCAGTTCAGAACCGACGCCCGCACGCGGGTCACCCTGCTGTTCCTGCGCCGCTTCGCAAATGCCGGCAATTGCCGCAAATAAACCGGAAGCCATATACGCGGCAATTTTCGCACCCGCTACAGGCACACCGGAAAGTCGCGCTGCCTCCTCATTGCCACCGATCGCAAAGAGATAGCGCCCCCAGCGGTGCCGGGAAAGTGCCAACCACGCCACACCGGCACAGCCGATGAGAATCACGGTGACTACCGCCAGATATCCACCACATACACTGGAATTAATGGCCTGAAGAATCGTCGGCACGGGAACATAATGGTAGGTTCCATCAGCATTGGCCATGGCTGTTGATACTTCCATATTGCCGCTGACATATTCCGCCAGACCGCGCGCGAAAACCATCATGGCCAGCGTCGCAATGAACGGTTGAATTCCAAACCATGCAATCAGGCCACCGGAAAAGGCCCCCACCACCGCACCAATCAGCAGCGACAGTGGTATTGCGATCCAGCCGGACCAACCCCAGTGAATACTCATGATGGAAAAACATACTCCCACCAGAGCCAGCACACTGCCGACGGACAAGTCGATTCCACCGGTGATGATGACCAGGGTCATGCCGCAGGCGAGAATACCATAATCCGACACTTCGCGCAGGGTGTCGCGCTGTGTGGCAATCTTAAAAAATGAACCGTTGGCATTGAAGATCGCCCCCAATACCAGCACCAGTACCAGCGCCGCCACCGCCCGCGCCACCGGTGTGGATATCCAGCGGCGCAAGGCGCTGGTGCCCGGAATTGCCACGCTTGGATTGACATCTGTGACCACGCTGGATGGAGAGTCACCGGCGGAAGAATCCTTCTTTTGCATAGACGATTGGCTTGATGTCGTTCCCTGATTCACGAGAGTATCTCCTGTTCCGCCGACCGCCCCATGGCGGCATTCACAATTGCCTGCGGTGTGGCTTGCGGTCCGGAAAGTGTGGCGGTTATCCGCCCGCGATGCATCACCAGTATCCGATCGCTCATTGCAAGCAACTCCGGCATTTCCGAGGTAATCAAAATAATCGCGATGCCCTGGGCCGTCCATCGATTCATTAACTCATAAATTTCATGCTTAGCGCCCACATCCACGCCGCGAGTCGGTTCATCAAGCAGCAGGACACGGGGATTCGTCTGCATCCATTTGGCAAGTACCACCTTTTGCTGATTGCCGCCGGAAAGCTTTCCAACTTCCATATCCAACGAATGTGCCCGCAGACGCAGTGATGTAGCGCTATCACGTGCCGCCCGCAGTTCACGCGCCCCGCGACGCCAGCCCGCAGTGGAAAAATCCCGCAGTTTTGCCAGCGTGATGTTGGCGATAATAGACATCGGAAGAATCAGGCCGGTGGCCTTGCGGTCATTGGTCAACAACGCAACACCCTGTTGTATTGCCTGATATGGACGATCAATGGTTACACGTTGGTTGTCGATCCACAGCTTTCCAGACGCCCGTTTTCCGTATGCCCCGAATAATCCCAAAAGCAGGTGGCTATTTCCCGAACCTTCCAGACCGGCTAAACCAAGTATCTCACCCTGGCGGACCGCCAGTGACACGTCTCGCACCAGCGGCTGATGGCCACGAAATGGACTGGCAACCTTGAATTCGCTGATTTTCAATACTTCTTTTCCAGGCGGCGGGGCGACGCGCGAAAATTGCTGCTCCATCGGACGGCCCACCATCCAGTGAATCAGTTTAGGTATCGGAAGTTCCGCGGCCGGAACCGAACCGATCAACCTTCCATCCCGCAGCACTGTGATACGATCCGCAAGGTGTTCAATTTCTTCCATCTTGTGGGAGATATAGACAATTCCACAACCCCGCTTCTTAAGGTCGCTGATTAATGCGAAAAGCTTTTCCGCTTCCCGGGTATTAAGCGCGCTGGTCGGTTCATCCATAACAATTACCTGGGCATTCCGACTCATCGCTTTGGCGATTTCGATCAGATGCCGGGTGGCAATAGGCAGATCGCCGACCCGATCGTCCGGATGGGCTTGGACACCCAGTTGCGTCAGCAATTGTTCTGTTTCACGGGCTTGTATCTGATCCCGCACAAAACCCGCACGATGCGCAAATCGCCCAAGAAAAATATTGTCCGCAACCGACATTGACGATACGAGTGATAATTCCTGGTATATCACGGAGATGCCCATGGCGGCGGCTTCCAGAGGAGAATTCAGCCGCACCCGCTTTCCCCCGACCTCCATTGTTCCCGAATAATCACTGTAGACGCCGGCCAAAATTTTTACCAGCGTGCTCTTGCCGGCCCCATTCTCACCAGCCAGAATGTGGACTTCACCGGGATAAATGTTGAAATCGACATTCTGCAACACCTGCACGGGGCCGAACCGTTTGCCAATCGCGCTTAGACGCACCAGAGGAGGTTGCGTGTGATCCGCGCACTTCCCATACCCGACAACTGCGCCCGCCTCCGCCTCGGAAGCCTTTCCGGAATTTTCAGGTTGTTCTATCAACCAGACACCTGATTGCTGTTACCCATCGCCGCCAAAAGTCAACGCATCCAGCGGCACTTACATGGCAACATCCCCACAATGTGCCTACAAAAACAATGGGTACGGAACTCATCACATACCTGATGGCGAGGGCATCGTGCGGATATTCCCGAACCATCCATTATCCTCTCATATCATGGCAGAGGCGCACCGCCCTGTGCCAGATTCGCTTTGGTATAGAGCCGAGAGGACAGCGTAATGCGTTTCGGAACTTTCTGTCCATGAAGTATCTTCCACGCGGCGGCGATGGCATGTCGTCCACAGGTGGGGTAGCGAAACGTCGCGTCTAGATAGCCCTGCGCTATATATGCAAGCCCCAGCGAAGGCAGACCGTCAATACCGACGAATTTCATGTCTTTTGCCCGGCCAGCCGCTTTAGCGGCCAGATACGCTCCATAAGCACCCGGATCATTCGCGGCGTATACCAGGTTAATATCCGGAAAGCGTGTTAGCGCCGATTCCATCTCGCGGCGGGCAATGTTCTGCTGCCACTTCATATCGGCTGTATAAATGACATGAATTTGGGTTCCCTTAATGCCCTGTTTAAACCCGGCATTGCGTTCCTGACCGGGACTGGAAGTCATAGACCCCTCCAATTCCACAACATTCCCTTTTCCATGCAATTCGTTGACAATCCATTTGCCGGCGGCACGACCAATGTCGGTATTGCTGGCACCAATAAAACAGGTGTATTGATTGCCCAGCACCGCCCGATCCAGCACGATAACCGGAATGCCGGATTGATAGGCCTTCGCGAGAGGCTGTGTCAACGGAGCCGTCTCCTTGGGGCTGACAATAATCAGATTGACTCCCGCCTGAACAAATTCCGCAATTTGCGCCCGCTGCTGCAATACGCTGTTCTGGGCATCCTTGAAAATAACCTTCAGGGCGGGATATTTACTGGCCGCTTTTTTAATGTCTGCATCCATTTGTACGCGCCACGGCTCGCCCAAAGTACACTGTGACATTCCAATGACCCATTTCTTCGCCGGTGCTTTGGCTATGGAAGCTGAACCCGTCGTGGCTGCCGCCGACTTTGCAGTCGGCACGGAATTTTTGCTATGGCAACCAGCCAGAAAGATTGCGGTACCGGCAAACGTCATTAGCCAACCTAATCGATGAACTCGTAACATGTTGTGCTCCTGCGCAAAAACAAAACAATGGAAAATATCCAAGTTAGTCAATTACACCTATATACGATAGGAATCCCCTGTCGGTTCCGCCCCAACGTTTTACTTCAACGTTGTGACTTCAATATCCAGTTGTTCACACGCCGCCGTCAACGATGCCACATGGTCGCCGAATATCCCGTGAATATGATTGGAGTAATAATGCTCGCCGATGGTCTCCGGGGCGCATTGGAAACGCACAAACATGTGCGGCCAAGTGTAGTTGGTCTGTTGCGCAAGATTTTCCATGGTCTGATAACCGAGATCGGGAACGCTGGCCCGAACCAGATGCATCTGAAACTGGCCCTTCTTCCGCGTGATGCGCCCCAATGTCATCAATTTCGCCGGGGCGGAATACAACTGCACACTGGCTCCGCCGGCGGGAAAGTAAAAATCCAATGATGGATAAAGTGTCACAGCCTTCCAATTCTCACGGTAATTATTGCTGCGATGACTGAACCACGGGGCATGTTGACCGGAATTCACAAGATCATATACATCATGCTCGGCGAAGTAATGCCGCATGTCGGCAAACAATACCGGCGTGCCGCTGATTAAATGCATTAACTGCATGGTCAGCGCTCCATTGCTGTCGCATTCGGTGGCACACACCAGCGGCTTTTTCTTCGAGTTTTCCCAGTCCGCCGTGTCATTGAGCAGCGCCTCCGGCACGTCCATGATGCACATGTGCGGCTGCTCCGTCATATCCAATTGTCCGGTCAGCCCACAGAAGTCAATGCCTTCATCCCGGCAAAAATCCTTGACTGCCAAATAGACCCGTACTTGCCGCGCCAATGTACCATCTACGCCCGGCGTGAGTTTTTTACCATCATATTTTATTTCCTTGCAGACCTTCTCCAGCCAGTCCAACCCGGCTTTCACCCGCTTTACTTCGATCTTTTTGGCCAGTTCCCAGAACCAGAGTTGTCCCCTATGATAGACATGCACACCGAACTGCCGCATCCATTGGCTTTCATCCACATGCCCCGTGTACATTCCCATGGAGGGGCCATCAAACCGTCCATAGCGCATTCCATGAAGCTGTTTGGCCGCTGCAATCCCCTTGGCCCGCCGAACCGGATTGGCATCATTGAGCCAACCATCAAAAGCCGCCACGACAGTCGGGGCGGTCAGATCGCCCAAAGCACGCGAAAAAGGCCGACCGATTTCACCCATACTGCCGGCGCTGGCAAAATATGCCACCCATCCCGGATAGGATGGGTTCAATACGCCGTACATCATAATTGGGATGGATTTGTCAAACCGAATCGCCGCCTGCGCCGTTAAATCCGGATAGCTCCAGATAACAAAATTGAACACCACCGCGTCCACCCCGGCGTTATTAAGCCGTTCACATTGCCGGGCCACCGTGCTGTGATTCCACACCACGGCATTGCCGGGAACCACGTCATGCCCCAGGCTCTCCAGATATTTCTGCAGATTCTTTTGAAACTTCATGCAATCAGGTGTTGCCAATTCAGTGACACGCTTCCGGCCGTCACCAAAGGTTAAAATGCCAATTTTCATTTATGTCTCCAAGTTATAACTCATTCTATTGCTGAGATTATGCGCGCGTCGGCCATTTTTGCAAGGTAGGTATTGATATTCAGAAGACCAACCGGTCATCGTGCTGATAGTTGTAAATGAACGGCCCTGAATTTTCGTCGCCCCGCGCAACGGAAGGTCGCGCTGAGGTGATGCACTACCGTGGGGTCACGCGCCGGGCCGCTGGGGTTTTACGATTTTCCAAGCCAAACCGCACGCCCGCATCAGCAGAATTGTTATGTAGGTGACATCAACCTCATACCAACGCATTCCATGCGCTGCGGAACGCTGCTGGGCATGATGATTGTTATGCCAGCCCTCTCCAAAGGACATCAACGCCACCCACCAATTGTTGCGGGAGTCATCGCCGGTTTCAAAGTTTCGATAGCCCCAGGTGTGGGCGGCGGAATTGACAAACCAGGTTGCGTGATACATCACCACAACACGGGCACACACACCCCAGAGCACCCAGGATATGCCCCCTATCGGAGAACCAATCCAGGCCCATCCTCCGGCAAATAGCATCATCGCAAGAAAAAACTGCGGTACATACCAATATCGATCAATAAAGCAGAGCACCGGATCGCGCTGAATATCCTTGGTGAGCTTGACCGGATCATCACCGACGCGTGAGGAGTGAATAATCCAGAGAAGATGCGACCACGAAAACCCGTCGCGCGGAGAATGCGGATCACCCGGCTCGTCGGATTCCGTATGATGCAGACGATGCGTACCAACCCACTGAATCGGGCCGCCCTGCCAGGAAAGGCACGCGAAAATGGTCAGAATATATTCCACCGGCTTGTACGTTACAAAACTGCGGTGCGTGAGCAGGCGATGATAACCCAATGTTACACCCAATCCACCGGCGATCCAGGCCATGACAAAAAACACCACCAGCGATGACCAATAGAAAAACAACGGGAGAAACGCCACCAGCGTCAGTACATGGAGTACCGCAAAAACCGTCATGTAAAACCATTTGAGGTGAACGATCCTGCCATCGCGTAATTCGCGCTCGAGAAGTTTGGTATTTGCCGCCATGATCCGCCTTATTCTACCAGTCCACCGTCGAAGGAACAGAACCTAAATGCCCCGTCACAGCAAACACGACAATCCTTACACTTCATTATACCATACCGTATGCTAAATGCGGAGCCGATGAAATTTTAATTGAACTGTCGAAACTTTGGTCGATAGTCCGGCGCAACTTCGATTGAGCACTTCTTCGCCTCATTCGCCATGCCGTATCCCATCGCATGGTTTATTGCCACGCCCCACGAGTGCCAGCCGCCTTTCGCTTCACTTGCTCATTTCATGTCCCACCCACTATATTCAGGTGACGGCCAGGAGTTGTACCCGATGTTGAGGGTTGATAGAAAGGCTTGCACGCATGACGGCTACCGCACAAACTGATTCCAAACTGATTCCCGTGGGTTCTCGATCTAATCTCGCCAGTTACATTCGCCTGCGACTCAAAGCGCTGGGATTGGCATCCATTGATGATAACGTATCTCATGGGGCGCTGGATGAGCTGGCCAATGGATTGCTGGCCAACTTTCGCCAGAAAAGCCGACTGCTCAAAGAGTATCGCGTACCTGTGGATCAACGCATTGAAAACTTTCTGAATAAACAGATCGGGCCGCTGCCCCATCCATTACGGCTGCCCGCTATAACATTCGGACTTAGCAGTCCCGGTATTGGCCGGGAACTTTCGCTTCCACGACTTGGCGATCATATTGAGAACTCTTACGTTTCCAGTTACCGCGTGCATAATGGAGTATTGCATAATCCGCGCAGCGACCGCAGAACCACCAAGGGTACTTTCCATATCGCGGACTGCGGACTGCCCGTGCCAGCCGATAAGATTGCCGTGCCGCCCGCGCTTTTTGCCGCGTTGTTCAGGGAAGCACTCAATCCGCCACGCGAACTGATGACACTGCCGTATACGGTCGATGTTCCCGGCGGCGTTGAAGTTTTCTGCTCCCTGCTCCTACGCCCCGTCGTGGTACCGGAGATTCCCGGCATAAGTCCGGAGAAAACCATGGAGATCCATTTTTTTGCTCCCGGCAGCCTGGTGAGCAACCTGGATTTCGTGGAGTCCATTTTCGGAAATGCGGGCGATCCGGCCTTACCCGAAAATGACGCCGCCCTGGACGCGGAGCACTGGACCGGCCACACCGGCTGTGTCATACTTGCTCCCCACCTGACCCAATGCGGTAAAAAGCAACTGGGGTTGCCCCACTGGGATCACGCCACGGATCGGCAGAAGCGTGATGGCATGTGCTGGAAGACCGAAGATGAACGATACAACAACGGATCAGCCTTCAAGCTCACCTGCCGCAGCGCTGCCGGGGTGATGGTCACCCTCATTGCCGACAATTATTTCGGCTATTGCAAAAAGGAAGTCAAAACACAAATCAGCTTCGCCGCCAATCTTCTGGGCAATGCCGAGGAAGAACACTCCGGCGGAGCGGTGGCATTCGCCAGCTATAGCCTCGGTGCGGAATACACACACCGCGAAAAATACTGGAACGGCAGAACCTTCGACGATGTGGCGCGGGACTACGGATCCAGAATGACCATCATGCCTGAAGGCTACGGCATTGACACAACCTGGCCTGAACTTATTTACCTCCCGCATGAAGTCCACATGGATTTGTATCAACTTGTCATCACCTGGAAAACCGCCGGCATAACGCACAGTATTCCCCTGCTGGCGGATAAAATATATCTGACGCCTTCCGGTGAAAAACTTTTTCTCAACAAACATCCCGGTTCAGACCGCTTCCGCATTATCGTCACCACCGCCGAGGGAACATTCTGCCACAAACCCTGCACGGTCAGCGGCGGCGGTAAAAGCGAAATCAGCAAAAGCATCGCTGATTACATGATTTATGGCCCGATCTACATCAACAATCTTGAAACCGATCTCAAAGCGGTTGATGCCATTCTGGCCAGGGATCACGCCCTGCGATGGAAACCCGGTAAGGACCCACATGATTATTCCGTCACCCCCAGCCGACCGATTTTGAGTCCGGCTCGTTCGCTGGGCAGTGTCATTAAGTTACTGACCCCCAGCGCTGATTACACGGATGATTACAATCACTGGCTTACCTCGATTCCCGCCAATATTCTGGCGCTGGTCTTTCTTATCAAACGACTTTATAAGCCGGAATGGGGGGACAACTGGCGCAGCCATTTTTCCGTCGATATTATCAATGGGGAACCGGGCCATGAATTGAAAATGGATGACCGCAAGGCCGCCGGAACCTATCTGCGTGTCGGCCTGTTACCCAATGGCGCGTGGAACACCTTCAAAGTACGCCAGGATTTTTTTCCCGCAGCCAAAGTTCAGATGGAGGACGACATCACCGCCTCCACGGTCATACCCGCACGCCACTTACCGATTCGCCTTAGTGCCTCCCCCGGCGCTTCCGTCAAACTGACCTTCAATACCGAGACGCGACTCTTTCAGCGGCCCGATGATGCTGTATATCCAGGCCTTGATCGGCAAACCGAATTGGACATGGCGCGGGAGGATAATTTTCTTTCCAATTATGAACCATTGGACACACCAGCCGTTCGGGCCGTAGTGGATCGCGTTACCGAATTTGACGCATATACGGACCCGCTCAAGCGATTGCTGCGGCAGGCCGCTAATGCGGGACATGGATATGTGGTATCCTCAGCACATCCGCGCCTGGTTAATGGCAAGCCCAGTAGAAATCCACGCTATCTCCAATACCGCCCGGACTTGGCGCATCCGCGTGAAACGTATCTGGCCCAAATGGGACTGCGGCTGGCTCGGGCATTGCCATTAGAGGCCCCCATCGTATTTCCGGTTGATGCGGTGCTGGTGGGACGACGCAATAACCCACCGGATGCAAAAGCCGGAATACGTGCTCTGGCGGTTTATAATCCCATTCATTATCAGGAACTGCCCGAACTATTCATGGATTTTATCTGCTCGCTGACCGGAGCCAGCCCCTCCACCACGGGCGCGGGCAGTGAGGGCGCATTAACCAAAGGACCGTTTAACGCTTTGCTGACCACCGCCGATCTTAACGCGGCTCTGGTCAGTTATGCGCTTACCGAGCTGGCGGGCTTCTCAACCGCCGCGGGCTATGTGGGTCCTGACCGCAAATTCGGCCATGATATAAGCCTCCTGATTCCGGAACTCTGGTGCCGACTCAAACCGCAGGAGCGCAACCCCGCATTTCTGATCGCCGGTGGCTATCTGGAAAAACTCGAAGACTTCGAATATGAAGGCAAAACCATTCCCGCAAGCCGCCTGGGATATCGCGTCACAGCGCGGTTCATGCGTACATTTTTGGGCCGCATTTTTGACAATCCCGCCCGCGTGTTCAATGAGGCGGTATTGAAACCCGAACTGCAGGGAATGGATATATTTGTCGATGGCGTTCTGAACATTGCGGAAGCCCAGCGGCGCGTAGCATTGCAGTATTTCGACGACGGCTCGGTTGAACAGGCGTGTCCGCCGCTCAAGGCTCTTTTATACATCATGGCGTATGGCCAGTTTGAAGGTAAAGATATTCGCCATCCGGAACTGCGCGATATGTTTTCACGCCAGCGGATCCTCGCCAGCCAGTGGTATAAAGATCGCCTGATTACCAAGCAAAAAGTGGATGTTGCCCTGTGGACGCGGCATGTTGATTATCTTACAGCGTACAGTGAACAGACCCGCGGCGAACCAGGTCTGGAGAATCTGCAACTTGCCACACGCCTCGCGAAAGCCCGGCAACAACTCGCCATTGTGAGCAGCCCCGGTTATCTTCAAGCACTTGTTGGCACCATCGGCGTGGACCCGTGCCTGTATGGCCCGGTGTAACAAGGAGTTGGCATGACCGCCCGGATTATCGATGGAAAGACTCTGGCCGCACAAATTCGACAACAGGTAACCGCGGATGTACTGGCCATTAAGAATTTCAATCGGCCGGTGTGCCTGGCGGCGGTGCTGGTGGGCAGTTCACCGGCGGCCCGAGTGTACGCTGATAATCAGGCCCGCACGTTCGCCCAGGCCGGGGTTGCGTATCAGCTCCATGAACTCTCGGAGAATATTACCCAGCCCGAACTGGACACCATCCTGGCCGGCCTGGCCAAAGACCCGCTGGTCACCGGCATCATGGTACACCTGCCGCTGCCGCCCCACCTCAACACACAAGAAACGCAATTCCATATTGATATATTAAAAGATGTTGAAGGCGTCAACCCCGCCAATATCGGCAACGTACTCTACGGACATCCAATTATCGCGCCTTGTACCGCGCTGGCCGCAATCGCGCTGATTGACACTACCGGCACCGCACTGCAAGGTGCGGAGGTCACCGTAGTCGGGGCCAGCCGCATCGCCGGTCGCCCCGCCGCACTATTGCTTACTGAACGCGGTGCCACCGTCACCGTCTGCCACATTCATACCCGCGATCTGGTCATGCACACCCGGCGAGCGGAAGTGCTTGTGGTGGCTGTCGGCAAACCCGGACTTATTGAGGAACGCCATGTCCGTCCCGGCGCTGTGGTCGTTGACATCGGCATCAACCGCATCTCCACCACCGATGCCGCAGGCAATGTGATTACCCGCACTGTCGGCGATGTGGATTTTGCCGCGGTATCACGAATCGCATCCTGGATCACTCCCGTTCCCGGCGGTGTAGGCCCGGTCACCGTTGCCATGTTGCTGAAAAATACCGTCCGCGCCGCCCGACTGGTGCATGGATTGGACCAGCCGTTCTGAATCTTGCCGAGAAAATGTTTTTCAGCATTCTTTCCAGCCACCGCCACCGCGGCATCGCCTCGAGCGCCCAAAGTCCTGCCGCCCCACGCGCCAAAAGGTGTATCACGCCGGCCATTTCTGTAAGGTTCGCATGTAACGAAGGCGCTCACAGGTTTCAGGATCGGGCATCTGATCAAAACGCATGCGGCCACGCAACTCTTCGATTGAGTTGCATTCCTGCTCCCGCATGCACTTTTCAAATTCCGCCAGCATCTGGCGCACCGCGGAGGGGCCATCGCGCAGAATCGCCGAGACCACCTGGCCGGCATGGGCACCAGCCTTAATGGCCTTGAATAAATCATCGCCGCTTTCAACTCCGCCGGAGATGGCCAGTGAAACCTTCAGATGCAGGGCCATCACAGCCAGCCAGTAAAGCCGAATCTGCAGATGCGAGCTGTCGTGGTGGTATTCTGAACCGCCCGCCGCGGGAGCGGCGCTCTGCTCTTCGGCCTGATAAACGCGGTTAAACAGTACCAGGCCTTTGGCCCCGGCATGTTGTGCCGCGGCGGCAAAATTCGGCAATGAGGAAAGAAACGGTGAAAGCTTAACGGCCACGGGAATCTTGATGGAGCCGGCCACCATGCGAATGATATCCAGCATCTGCCGTTCAACATCCTGACCACTGATGGCCGGATCGCTGGGAAATGCGTAGAGATTTAATTCCAGCGCATCGGCACCGGCCTGTTCAATATGCTCGGCATAACGTATCCAGCCGCCTGGCCGCGATCCATTGAGTGAACCGATTACCGGAACGTCCACCGCTCCCTTAATACGCTCAATGAGGCCGAGATATTCCTTGGGGCTGGCGCGAAATGACGCCGGATCAATAAATCCGCCCTGTTCCGGTGCTGCATCGGCATACATTTCCCGCAGATAAACCGTGGAAAAATGCTCGCCATCCAACTGCTCCTGAAACAGCGAGTGCATGACCACCGCGGCCGCTCCAGCATCCACAAGTTCCCGCACACGATCAGGATCATCGGCAATCGGTGATGCGCCAATCATCAGCGGATTTGTCAACTTTAATCCCAAGTAGGTTGTTGCCATTTTCATAGAGATTCTCCGTTACACCCTTGGCCAAACGACTCCAAGCCGGGATATTTTACAGTGTCTCTTACAAAAAAAGAACCTGCTTGGATTCGCTGATCAGGTTAATGAATGTGCCGACACCGACATAATCCAGATTCGGATAATCCAACATTTCCTCGGCTTTGAAGCCCATGACATTCATGGACATCTCGCAGATGTGGATGCGCACACCCAGGTCTCCCGCATCTTTGATAAGATCCTCCAGGGATTTAACTCCCCGTTGCCGCATGACGCCGCGGATCATCTTCGGCCCGATTCCCGCCATCTGCATTTTCGAAAGCGGCAACGCTTTTGAGCCGCGCGGCAGCATCATGCCGAACATGCGATCGAGAAATCCTTTCTTGGCCGCTTTTTTGGGATCGCGCAGAGCCGCGATCGCCCAGAAGGTAAAAAACATGTCCACCTGAATGTCATAGGCCACCGCGCCCAGCGCGATGATGAACGCCGCGATGGTCGAATCCAGATCACCCTGCATGACACCAATCGCCAGCCGATCATTGCCCGCGGACTTTTCCAGCGCACCGACGCGCGTCGTTAATTCGGCGATTTTTTTGTCTATATCTGAGATTTCCAATACCGCCATGATGAACTCCTTATTGTTTGACTATTCCGCCATGCGCACTTTGACCGATACCGACGTTCCGGAAGTATGACACACCATTTCGCCCACTGCCCCCCGGCGGCGGCAGATCAGGCCGCCATCGCCTCAACGGGTTGCTCCCGCGATGAGCCGCCGGCCTTTGCCGCCGCATGTTTGACTCCCGCAAGATAGATCGACAGGGGCCGATACATAATGTGTGACCATTTACTGAACGGTACTTCCACCACCAGCATCGGTACCGCAATGGACAGGTGAATGACATAAATCAGATAGGTTGCCATGGGTAGACCGCCCACGCGGAAAATATTGACCATGATTCCCGTTAATGCGGTGAGAAACAGCATGATCAGAAATATCCAATCGCTGGCTTCACTGAACAGATGGATCGGCTCCTTTCGCCGCCAGCGGGAAATCATAAAATCCATGGTTGGATAAAGTAAGGCGATCGTGGCATAGTAACCCCAGAGGCGTTGCGGGTAATAAAATGGATAAATGGTGTCGGTCTGAAACCATCGCAACAGGATCAGAATCAGCGTCAACATGCTCAAGTATCCGGTCACCAACAGCAGGTGTTTGATCCAGCGAATGCCGCTGGGATGGGATCCGCATTTCTTCCATCTTTTTTGCGTAAATAAGTGAACGAAAAACACGGGAACCTGTTGGAGGAAAATCAGCGGAGAAATACGAAACATGTTCCGGCGTCCCAGCGTCCACCAGGTCATTCGCACTGCGCCCGCAAGCAGGAAGAACGAGAGCACGCCCGCCATGATCCAGTCACCCAACTCCACGGCATGCACCGGCGCAAACGTATTGAGTTCCACTTTGTTGAGCACCATGGGACCATGCAGCGCCACAAACAGCCCCGTAACGAATAATCCCACCAGCACAATGGCGAGAATTTCCGCCAGCGCCGATTTGTAAAATAATTTGGCCAGACCGGTAAAATCATACCGCGACGTAAGATATCGGCGTGAGGCCATCATGGTTTCAGCCGGATTGGCTGCGCGCGGGCAGTTCGTGGTGCAATCACCGCAGTAATAGCACATCCAGGGGTCCAGGCTTTCCTCCAGTTTGGCCTGTTGCCCCGTCTGAATCAGCCGGATGACACGCCTGGGAAAACCACCACCGGAATCTTCCGACATGGGGCAGATGGTGGTGCAGGTTCCACAGTTCATGCACATATCCACATCTTTTCCGCCGAATTGGGTAATATCCAGATGCAAATCCGAATTAAATTTTCCAGCCATGGTACTACCTCACGTTTTTCCTGTCACACTCTGATTTTTCGGTGAATCCTCCGCCTTTTTCGGCGTTTCCGGCTCCGTGAGGCCATAGCGGATATATCCGTCCGCTTCACCAAGTTCCCGCACTTCGCCGTACTTGCGCATTCCGGCGATGTGCCGCAATACCTCATGGGCGGGCAATTGCAGCCCCGTTGCCAACGCGGGCACGGTATCAGGCCGGCTTTGCAGGGATTTTCGGATGGCCTTGCGTGCCGTGAGAAAATCCTTATGCCGCTTCAACTTCATCTCGTCGGTGCCACCGATGCGGCCACGAAAGTCGGCCAAGGCCTTTTTTTGTTCCGCCGTAAGTGTTTTTTTTGCCGCCATGGGATTTACTCCTTTCTAAACCGCCGCCGGAGCCATATCCCGCACGAGGCCATCGACCATCGCGTCGTACTGGTCAATGCGCCAGCCGCTGACATTTATGGCCGAAGTGGGACAGACCGCGACACATGCCCCGCAACCCACACACAGTCCGGGATTTACCTGCGCCTTACGCACGGTGCGGCCATCCTTTTGCGTTTCAACCATGGCCAATGCGCCGTCATATTCACATTGCGTCAGACAAGCGCCGGAGCCTTCACACAGGTTGGTATCCACCTGGGCCACATAGGGATTCAATTCGACTTCTTCCGTGCGGAACATGGCCCGGGCTTTCACCGCTGCCGCGCCCGCGGCGGCCAGCGTTTCCTGGATATTCATTGGAGCCTGCGAAGTTCCGGCCAGCAATACGCCGTTGACGGAAATTTCCACCGGGCGCAGCTTGGGGTGAATTTCCTGCAAGAAGCCATCTTCACCGCGTGGGAGTTTCAGTTGATCCACAATGGTTTCACAGGGACCGGGCTTCATTCCAACGGCCAGAACCACCATGTCCACATCAAGCTCCAGTTCCTCACCCCATGATAAATAATCCTTGACGGTTACCCGCAACGGCGAGCTGCCACCATCGATCGCGGCTACATGGGGTGGTTCATCGCCGTGATAACGGAAAAATACGACTCCCGCACGCGACGTATCGGTATAGTATTCCTCATGCCCGCGTCCATAGGTGCGAATATCCTGATGCAAATCGTAAACGCGGGTGCCGGGAAACCGTCGGCGCACCTGCAACGCCTGATTCAACACGGTGGTACAACAGACGCGCGAGCAATACGTGTTTAAGCGCCCATCCGGGCCAGGCGTATGAACGCCATCGACCTGCCGACTGCCGACACAGTGAATAAAGGCGATGTCACGAATGGATCGGCCGTTGAACTGAAGCGCTCCACCCTCACCATTCTGCTGCGCCAAGAGCGCGTTAAAGTCCACCGTGGTCACCACCGCCGGATGCTTTTTATACATGAATTCGCCATCCGCGGGGACATACGGCGTAAAACCGGTGGCCATGATAATGACCCCGACAGTGGTCTGAATGTCGGTGGTCTTTCCGCCGGGGCCAAACGCGCCATGAACGCCAACTTCAAAGTTTCCGATAAAGCCGCGAACGGTCTTCACTTCACTGTTTAACAGAATCTCAATGTGCGGATTATTGACGACCTGTGCTTCCAATCTGGCGGCCAGTTCCGCCGCCGCCTGTCCGGTGGGAAACACGCGGTTAAGCATCCGCAATTTTCCGCCCAGATTCTCGGAACGTTCAACCAGCAGCACGGAAATACCGCAGGCTGCCAGATCCGCCGCGACTTTCAGGCCCGCCGTACCGCCACCGATCACCAGCGCCCGCCGGTGATTGGGCAGGCGAATTTTGTCGAGTGGCTTCGAATGGCTGACTTTCCCGACGGCGGCGCTGATGAGCTGAATGGCTTTGGCGGTGGCACCACGGGGATCATGTTTGTGCGCCCAGGAGCATTGCTCCCGAATGTTGACGTGCTCATAGAGATACGGATTCATTTTGCTGCGCATCACCGCGCCGCGGAAGGTCAGTTCGTGCAAAAATGGGGAGCATGACGCCACCACCACGCGATCGAGCTTTTCTTTCTTTATATCGTCACTGATCGTCTGCTGACCAGGATCGGAACACATGAAGGTATGAACTTTCGCCGTCGTCACACCGGGAATCAGTTTACAGATCTCGGCCACATGATCGGTATCCACCACATCGGAAATGTTGCCGCCGCAGCGGCATATATAAACGCCCACACGCGGCGTCGCGGGTGCCCCCGCATCAACCGCTGGTTTTTCCGTTACATTTTCCATGGTCAAGCCCTTTGAATTATGCGATCATTTCCAGTTCTACGGTGCGCGGAGCCGGAGTATGTGATGCGCGGCTGGCAAGATACCGCCCCGCCTCCATGGCCGCCGCGCCGGCGGCGGCAATACTGTCCACGATGTCCGCGGGGCCAGCCGCGGTCCCTGCGACAAATATCCCAGGCACGTTGGTGGAGCATGGAGAAATCGGATCGGGCGTGGCGACAAACCCGTCACTTCCAATGCGCACCGGCGAAACATCGGATGGATTCCACTGCGGGATCATGCCCTGCGCCAGAACCACCAGGTCATGGCGTTGTTGGCGAACACAATCACCGGCTTCCTCAGTTAATTCGACGTGTACAAGCAGATCATCTTTGTCCACCGGATCAATTTTTGATACCTTGCCACGCACAAAATTAATCCCCATGGCCTTGGCGTTCTGGTAAAATTGTTCATAGCCTTTGCCAAAAGCGCGAATGTCCATGTAATAAATGGTGATGTCCGCCATGGGCAGTGATCCGGACAGCAACATGGCCTGCTTAATAGCGTACATGCAACAAACCCGAGAGCAATACGGCACGCCGATGGTCTGATCGCGTGATCCGGCACACTGCACAAATGCGATGGACTCCGGAATCTTGCCATCCGATGGCCGCAGCACCCGCCCATAAGGACCATGCGGTGCCAATAAGCGCTCCAATGTCAGCGGTGAAATCACATTGTGATTTTTCGCGGCACTGTATTGGGGTTTGATGGTCATCGCATTGAGCTGGAATCCGGAGGCCACGATGACCACATCGGCCAGATAGGTTTCGCGCCGGGGCTGCTGATCAAATTCAATGGCATCCGTGGGACAGGCCCGGGCGCACAGACCGCAGGCGAGGCAATAATCAGCGTTTAATACCGCCTTCTGTGGAATCGCATTGGTAAAAGCGACCGAAATCGCCTTTACCGAGCCTAGTTCCTGCTCAAATAGATCAGGATATTCCGTGTCGCACGCATATTCACACAAGCGGCAGCCAATACATTTTTCGGCATTCACATACGTCGGCTTGCGCGTGACGACCACGGTGTGCCCGTCCGGACCGGCGGTGATGGAGTTCACGTCGGTGTAGGTCAGTAATTCAATATTATCATGATGGGCCGCGGCGGACATTTTGGGAGTGGTGATGCAACTGGCGCAGTCGAGCGTCGGATAGACTTTGCTAAGACTGATCATGCGCCCGCCGATACTGGGCTGCCGCTCAACAACGATGACTTTGTATCCCTGATCTCCCAGATCCAGGGCGGCCTGCAGGCCGCTGATGCCGCCACCGATGACCATGACGTCGATATGTCGCGGATCGTTTGCATTGGCAACCATAAAAGCATTACCTTTCCGAATAGCGATTGCGGTCGATTGTTCAGGCCGCGGTTCCGTGCTTCACCAGCCGCATCTCCGATCGCGCGGCCGCCTGCAGAGCGCCGGCGATTTCGCGGTTCACCGGCCCCAGCTTTCGCAACACCTCATCAAGCTGTCCCACTTCCTTCAGATAGGCCTTGATGCAGACGGTACATATCGCGGTAAGACGGATGCGCTGCATTTCCAGTCCGCCATTCTTCATCCGGCTGGTCAAGGCATCAATGCGCGCCGCCAGGCGATCATACGCCCCGCGATACGGACAATCCGAACCGCACGCGGCAATCAGTATTCCATCAATTCCTTTGGCGTAACACCGCAGGTAGAAATCTTCCGGAAACAGCACCGGCGATGGCACACGAAATACATACACATTGGCACCGTATTCCTGATGCGCCTTGCCCACGGCATCCGCGCCCGGATAGGCGCAGGCCTCTGTGGCCAGAACCAAGATTTTCGGATTGAACACATCCGGGGCCAACATGTTGCGCTCCTTCAAACGTCCGGTCGATCGACAGCACACTATTTCTTCCGGCAAACAAAAATGCGATCATGACCATCGGCGGCAATAATACCGAGAAACTCATGTCCGATTTTTCCCGACCAGGCCGCGATGTCTTTGCGTGACCCGACATCATTGGACTTAATCTCAATGATCTCTCCGGGCTTCACCGTGCCGATCCCCTTTTTTGCTTCCAGCAGTGGGCCGGGGCACGCGGTTCCGCGCGCATCAATGACCTTGGTGGGAACTAACTGGGCTAATGCTGCCGAATCCATAACAGACTCCTTGGGTAAGTAACAAAACACACACGAAGCCACGAAGCGTCCATGCCGCTCCGGTAGGCTCTCACTTTCTTAATCTCATTCGTTGCCCCGACACCAACGCGCACGTCAGAGTTCTATTTTCCAGATCAGCCAGCGCATCCGCGACCATATTGGCCGCTTCAACAAATCGAGTGTCCGCCAGATGATAATAAATGGTTCGTCCGGAGCGTTTGGTATCCACCGCCGCCTGATTCCGCATCAACCGCAGGTGTTGCGATGTATTCTGCAATGTAATACCCACCTCCCGCGCGATCTGGGATACCGACCGCGGCCCATGTTGCAGACAGCAGAATATTTTCATGCGAGCCCCATGCGCGAAGATGCCGAAAAACTCACCCAGCCTTTCGCATCGCTGATCGTTATGACGTGATGGTTTCATCGCACACATCCATTTCATCGGGCCATCGATGGTTGCAGACTTCTGCAACCACTGAAATCATCATAGAATGCGGCGGCCTCGCGTCAATAAAGAGTTGCCTGCTTTTTCAAGCGATCTCCGGCAGCGCCGCGATGTAGCCGCTGATATGGTTTCCGGAAGCCACAGCGGACACAAGTGAAGAATACCCGCATTTATCAACGGCTTGAGCACCATGATGCGCATGGGCATCTGGCCGAACTAAGGCAGTTTCCGATGGCGCACTACGACATATTCCTACGCACTCAACCGGACAGTGCCTTACAGGATGTGCCGGAAGACTTCCTAGAATATTTTTTTGCAATCACACTACACTGTGCCTGTTCTTATGTTTCAGAAGGAAATACATGTATGAACGTGTTACGCAAAACAGTGTTGTGCGCCGGCGTCGCGGCCAGTCTATTGGCGGTGGCCGGCCATCAGGCGCGGGCTACCAATGGGTATCAACTCATCGGGATCGGCCAATATCAGATGGGCATGGCTGGTGCCGTTGTCGCCGCTCCCGGTGACCCAATGACGGCAATTACCAATCCCGCCGGCCTGGCGTGGCTGCAGCCCCAGGCGGCATTCTCCATGGAAGGATTTTTTCCAAATCGTGATGCCAACTTTGGGGCCGGCACCATCGGCAGTCACTCCAACCTTTACGGAGTGCCCGCGCTGGGCTGGCTGGCACCGGCCTTCGGCCCTCATCTCTATTTTGGTGGGGGTTTCTACGGCACGTCCGGTATGGGCGTCAACTATCAGCAATCCAACTATTTCGGCGGCAGCCTGGAATCATACAGCAATATCTCTTTTGCCAACATCGCTCCCGCCCTGGCATGGAAACCCGCTAAAAACTGGAGCGTGGGTTTTGCGCTCAATCTGGCGTATGAGACCGCATCCTTCCAGCAGACCGTGACCACCGGCAACACGATCTCCGGCCTTAATCTGGCTAACTCAACCAGCGCCTTCGGCATCGGCGCAACGATCGGCGGAATGTATGAACTCAACAAATATGTCACCTTTGGATTGTCTTATCGCAGCCCCATTATATTCACACCACTGACGTATCAGGCCAGCTACGAAAGCCTGCCTGGCGGACCAACCGGCGGGCCTGGACAATACAGTACGCATCTTAATTATCCTGAACAGATTGCCTTGGGAGTGGCTTTTCATCCAACATCCCGTTGGACTATCAGCGTGGAAGGACAATGGGTTAACTGGCACGAAACGATGAACAATATGAATATCCACGGCCCATGGAACGGAACCAGCTATGTCAGTCTGCCGCTGCATTGGAATGATCAGGCCGTCGCAAATTTCGGAATGCAGTATCAGATCAATCGCTGGCTGACCATACGCGGAGGCTATTGCTATGGCAGCAACCCCATCGGTTCGCAAGATCTGGCGGCCAATCTGATTCTTCCGGCCGTCATGACCAACCATATTACCGTCGGTGCCACACAGGAACTCGGCATGGGCTGGACGCTTACCGAAGCCTATATGCACGCCTTCCAACAATCCATGAGCGGATTGATGGCGACGCCCGGCGGAAATGTCCCAATCAGCACGACCATGTCGGAAGATGAAGTCGGCATTGAGATCGGCTACAAGTTCTAAAGCATCGCGACAAAATACGTTGACCCATTACGGCACAGAAATTATGCCCGATGGCAAGACGTTCGCGAGGCGCATATCCACATTGATAAATTCTGGGCATTATACGCCCCGCCCAGAGTGGCGGTCAGGCCGGTTGCGGATTCTGATGCGTAGGTCACCATACCGTCGTTATTGTACAGGTATTGGCATTAC
>JAKBAC010000180.1 GCA_021809365.1 Planctomycetota bacterium
CGATCTATAGCTGATCTTGATGGCCGGGATTTCAGGAATTGCACATGCAAACGCAAAAATCCAACAGCGGCTTACTGCGGAAGAATTGCAACACTCAGACGGGCGATGGCAGCAACATATCGCATGTCGGTCGCCCTTGGATGCACATCATCCTGGCACTGGCTCTGACCGTCAGCTTTATATGCAGCAACGGCCCATCGGGACAAGCCGCAACCACTGCCGAGGCACCCTCACCAGTCTTCACCGCCCTGCAGCGCCGCGTGGCACGCAAGCTTGGCGCTTTGGCATCGGATAGCTGGCGCACGCGGCGACATGCGCAGCGAAGTCTGCTGTCCACCAAAGGTTTTATTTTGCCGCAACTTGCCGCGGCGATGGTTACAACACACAATGCCGAACAGCGCAACCGGCTGCTGCGGATTTGCATGCAACTGTATCTGCGGCAATTTAACTGGCTGCATCATGGCAGCGCTTTTATCGGCGTGGAGTTCATCACCAATCCGCTGGAACTACGAAAGCACGGAAAGCCCCAATGGATTCCCGCAGTGGCGGTGGTGCATACCGTCCCGGGATTTCCCGGCGGCTTATATATGCGTGACAATGATCTGATCATCGGAATTAACGGCCACAAAATTCCAGCGTACAACACGGCCACAGCTTTCCGCGCGGAAATTCAGAAATATCAGCCCGGCAGCAAGATAACCCTGCTCCTGCTGCGCGACGGGAAACTGATAAACGTCATCGTGCAACTAACCGGCATCCCGACTGATCCGCTGGCGGGCCAGGAACTTTTGAATCAGCGGGATCTCATCGTGCAGCACCTGATCGCCAAATATCTCCCCGCAAAACCCCTGATTTTAGCCGCCGCCCACCGGTAGTTTTACGTTACATCGACGGCTTATGCGGCACCCGCACCGAGTCGAGATTTATTTTGCCGGTGTTGTTTTGATCGTACCGCAGCATAATGGTGTTGTTGCCCGCCGCCAGGGGCAGGTAAATGGCAATATTTTGCCACGTATCCCAGCTTGGGGTAGAGGGGATGCTTAATTCGCCGGTCATCGCACCGTTGACGTACACATTCATGGTTTTAAGGGTGTTCAGATCGGCATTGGCTACACGGAACGCCACGCGGTACCGCCCCGCCGTGTGTCGCCGCAGATAATAGCTGACACCGGTACCAGGCAACGCAAAGCCTGCGATAAATCCGCCGGCCGTATAGCCGGTGTGGTTGGTCATAATGGCCGGCCGTAAATTTGGTGACGGGCCGAACAAGTGTGTATCAGTATACATATCGTTGCTGGTTTTCAGGGGTACCGTCGGCGGCGTGGGACCGAAGATCGACGCATCCTGCGAATCCAGAATTTCCATTTCTTTATGGATATTTTGCATTCCACGCAGATGCACGGTCACTTTTTCGCCCGCTGGAATTTTTACCAGCGTCACCGGGCCGATGACATCAACATCCGTGTGCCAGCCACCGGCGGCCTGCGAAAGAGCATAGCGATTTTCAACAGCTTGAAGGGCTTGGCCGTTGACCATAACCGCGTTTGCGGCCTGGCCATGGACGCGCAGGACAAAATGTTTGACCGTTGAACTGTAAGCGCCGGCGTTGGCAGCAAGGTGAATATCGGTGCCGGTATGCAGGCTTTGTGCGGTAATGGCCTGGCGATGGAACTGTCCATGTTGATAGTCGTAGGAGTCGCCATCATCATCGTAAAATTCACCCTGGCTTTCCTGCGCTGCCGGATAAATATCGAGATAAATCATTTCCGGTTTGGCGGTATGAATCGCTTTTACCGGATCAGCCGCCGGGATAATGGCTCCGTCTCTGATAAACAGCGGCCAATCCATCCAGGAGTCTTTGTTAAGCTGGTAATTAATCCATTTACCGCCGGTGAGGCGATCGCCGCGGAAATAATCAATCCAGTCGCCCGGCGGGAGATAGAGCCGCCGGGTTGTGGATTCATCTTTGCCGTCGCCCATTTTTTCCACCACGGGCGCGGCCATCATCCAATCACCGAACATCCATTGATCGGTAATAGCGGCGACGTTGTGATCTTTGGGATAAGCAAAGGTTAATGGCCGAACAATTCCTACGCCCGTTTCAGTGCAGGCCGCATGTTCCAGCGCATACACATAGAAAAACCAGCTGTACCGCTGCCGAATGGCCTGTTTGACGGTTTCACAGGCCTGATCGCCAAATACCCAGGGCTGTCGGCGTTCACCGAGCGTGCAATGCGTGCGTAACGTGGGGCAAACAGCCGTGAACTGGAACCAGCGCGTGTAACACTCTGCTGTGGGGTGGCCGCCAAAACCGCCGGTATCCTGTGCCCAGCGCATCTGTCCGAGATTAATGGTGTTAATCATGGCCAGCGTCTGCAGCCGCATCACCTCAAAGCTGGTATTGATATCCCCGGACCAGGTGGCATAGGCGTAACGTTGTGAACCCAGGTAAAAATTACGGTTAATCGACCACACACGGTTGCGCGGGCGGTCTTGCCGCTGGCCTTCATATAAAGACTGCTGCATGTGCAAAAATTCAAAATTGCCCATGTAACCGTAATCAGCTTCATCATTCCAGAAACCTACGATGCCGTGCTGCATGCACTGGTGGGTCCAGGTGGCGTGCCAATACCATTGGCGGCAGATGGGCTTATAGAAATCAACATCCAACGACATCAGATGGGAGAAGTAATCGGCAAAAGGCTTTTCGCCCGGCAGGAAAATATCCAGCTTTTTGGCTGTGGCCCCCTGCGTGGTCATAGGCGCAATTTTGCCCTTGACCGTGCTGATAATAATGCGGGGCTTCATAATTCCGGTGATCTTGCATTCCAGCGCCCCCGTCCAGTTAATTAAAGCATCGGGATTATCCGGCGTATACAGAGCCTGCGAATATTTCACGGGATTCCAGCGGAATTCGCCATAATGGCTGGCGCCCCAGTCTTTCCAATCAAAATCCAGCGTAAAGTTATCAATGGGAATGTCCAGAGCGCGGTAGGTTTCCAGATACTCGCGCAGCAATTCCTGATTGGTGCCCCACTGCGAATTCGTAAAGCCATACGCCCACTTCGGAAACAACGGCATTTTCCCACTGGCCAACGCCAGACCCTGAAAAATCTCGGGCGGAGTACCGACAAAAATAAAGACCGTCAGGCTGTTGGGGCGGAAGTAATTGCGGCCATAGTTATCCGCTTTGGCATCGCCATAATAAAAGCCGATATCATCCGGGCCGATATGAAAATATCCGCCATCGGAATCCACCAGAATGCCATAGCCGTCAGTGGTCCAGGTAAAGGGCGCTCCGCCGCCGCCTTCCACCGAGGCTTCAACCTGATATGTGTCATCGGCGACGCCCGCCCCATCTTTAATCAGCGGCAAAATATTTTTCGACCAGCACGCTGAATTGCGAATGCCGTAGAACTTGGCCTGGCGGTTGCGCCGAAATGAAAAGCCGGTTTGGGCCTGATCTTTGGGATTGACATGTAAAGATTCAGCAGCGGTTTGCTGCAAAAGTACCTGGCCGTGGGAATCCATTATTGTCAGGCGGCACGGATCGCGGCTGACGTGCAATTCAAAGCCACTGGTAACCATGCGGATGCCATCAACCGTGGAATCCACCTTGGCCGCCGGATCACCCGGGAAAACCGCTTTGGGGTCCAGCACGGGCGTGTGTGGATCGCTTTTGCCGGCGGCCAAAAGATCCAGCCGCAGAATGTGCGGCGACAGTGGCTGTACCCGCAGCACATCGTTACCAATAACAAACTTAAGGCCGCCAGCCTCTGCGACAACACTTGAAACCACCCCCAGCGAAGGGGCCTTTGAATTCGCGGCATGGGCCTCGGCGGAAACTGCCGTGGTAAGTGCCGCTGCCGCGGAAATTTTGAGAAAATTACGCCGATCCTGCATGGATAAAACTCCAAATCAATTTTTATGTAGGCGGCGAAACGTAGTTTTACCGGCAATCAGGGATTTGTCAAACCAAGCGGAGCGAAATTTTGTGCCCATGAGCCGCTGATGGCCGTTTTGTCTTCACTCCGCGCTGTTTGCGTTGCGGGCAATCCAAGGTGCTACATAGCGGCGAATATACTCTGGGCAGGCGGAAAACCCATGGGTTCCCCAATGATTGCATTCATCCACCAGGGCGGGCGTCCAGATATCCTGATGTACTTTTGCATAAAGATTCTCCGCGTCACAAAGCTTCGCAGGCCGTTTGAAACCAACAAAACCGCAGGATACCTGTGGCTTACGGTCGCTGGTGCCGAATAAACATGTTCCAATTCCCAGAACGATCCAGTCACGATGGGAATAAAAATTATAAATCCCTTTCCGCAACCGCCGCAGCGCCGGACGTAAATCATAGGTGCTGGAAACCGCTCCGCTGAGAAATACCAATCCGTCGATGCTGCGATCCGGCGGCAGCATTTCGACCGCGAAAATCGCCGGCCCGGCACCGCCGCTGTTAGCCACCACATGCACCGGGCGGCCTGGATACTGATCCTGATAGCTTTGAATGATCTGCACCAGCTCGGCGGCCCTGGCCCGGTTTCGCCGCAGCCACATTAAATTCGGAAAGTACCCTTCCGGAAACGCGATGCCCCAGTAAAATATCCGCACTGCACCGGGAACCGCGCCGAGCAGACCATCCACCATGGCCTGTGCATACGGGCCTGCGGCCTCGATACCCGGAAGAACGAGAGTAAGCCCGTGCTCTAAATCAGCGGTGCTGACAGCGGATTGCCGAAAGAAAGGCAGGCCATAAAATCGTTCCACCAGCAGCCGAAAAAATTCACCCCAGTATAGGCATTTTATGTTCTATTGATATACAATGGATGTATAGTGCGTATGGAATCTGGAGACTTCTTTCATGGCCTTATTGAATTCCGATGAACTGCCGCTGGCTCAGGCCATCGCGCAACTGACGTTTTGCAATCCCTTTGTGCCGGAGCGAATGGAATTAGAGCGCGCGGTACTGGGTGATGATTATGTTGCCTCGGATACCGCCTGGAACTTTCCCACCACCGGGCAGATGGAACGCCCGAACGAAACGCGCACGCGGGAAAAGGTTGCGGCATTTGTTGCCACGCTCCGCCGTCGGATGGCGGGCAAGGCTGCGCCGAGTTTACAGGAATGGCGGCTCTATCAGGATGCCGTGGTGCATTATCTGTTTTATGCTCTGGAAGGTGATTTTTATCGCACAGTGACGGACAGCAAAAGTAGCGCGGGTTATGCCGGCCTTTACGCCCGTTACCTGGAGATATTCCAAGACCTTCTGGAAAAGCCGGCGGCAGGGCGCGCGTGTCACTATCGCGCGGAACATTTATTTGCCTGCTGTTACCAGGTCACGCGCGCATTTCAGGGAATCTACCGTTCCATTATCGGCTTTTCACCTTGCATGATTGATCTGCGGGCCAAGGTTTGGGAGTCCATTTTCACCCATAACATGCGCCTTTACCAACTCGAGCTATATGACAAAATGGGCGACATTGCCACGCTGATCGTCGGACCTTCCGGTACCGGCAAGGAGCGCGTGGCACAGGCCATTGCACAGGCCCGCTATCTGCCCTTTCATGCCGCCACAAAACGTTTTGCCGATGTGCCGGAGAATTTATTTTCCACCACGGTTCTCTCCGCGTTATCACCCCATCTCATTGAATCGGAACTTTTCGGCCACGCCCGCGGTTCATTTACCGGAGCACTGGGCGATCGCAAGGGCCGCCTGGAATCATGCCCGCCGCACGGGTCATTATTTCTTGATGAAATCGGCGACGCGGATGAGCCGATTCAGGTCAAGCTTTTGCGCGTGCTGCAATACCGTATCTTTGAGCGCGTAGGCGACAGTGTGCCGCGCACTTTCCGCGGCAAAATTATCGCCGCCACCAATCATGATCTGGCCCGCGACATGCACAGCGGCAAATTCCGCCAGGACTTTTATTTTCGCCTCTGTTCCGATGTCATCACCACGCCATCACTGCGTCAGCAGATTATCGAAGCCCCGGAAGATGTGGACAATCTGATCGACTTTATTACGCAGCGATTCATCCCCGGCGAACACGACCGCCGCAAGCTCAACGCCGACGTCAAATTATGGATCACCCGTCATCCCGATTATGCCTGGCCCGGAAATTTCCGGGAGTTGGAGCAGTGCGTAAAAAATATTCTGGTGCGGCGCAACTATCAGCCGCCGGATTTATCGCCCGGCGATAACCAATCTCCCGATTTAACCCGGATTCGTGACGGCGTGATGACCGAGCAGGAACTGTTGAACTTTTACACCACTCTGGTATACCAGAAAGCTGGCACCTATGAATCCGCC
>JAKBAC010000181.1 GCA_021809365.1 Planctomycetota bacterium
AACGACCGCGCGCACACCGGGTGGCAGATGAGCCGTAAGCTCTTCGCCCTTTTTGCCCTGTGATGCGCTCAGCACAATATCGCCGTGAGGTGTCGGTACGCGACCGGACACCCAGCGCAGATTTCCCAAATGCGGCGTGATGGCGGCCGTGGCAAAGCCACCGCTGGTGGGCCGAACACCGAGAATATATGCGGTGAGAAAATTCGTGACGCCCGCCGACCAGCCGTGGCAAAGGCTGTTGCGGTACATGGTCAGCCCGGCGGGAAGAAAACCGGAGGCAACACCACGGCGTTGGGCCGGTCTTGCCGATGGCACCGGCCGTGGTGTTTCGGTGTAAACTTCCCAGAATGTGGTAGCGCCTTCGCGCAACATGCCCCCCCAATATCGCCGGATGAAATTCAAGGCTTCTCGCGTCCGCCCCAGTCTGCCCAGGGCGCAGATCACATAATAATTGTAATAGGGTGTGGCGATTTGCCTCCACGCGGGGTTCCGAGGCGCAAGAATCCGCCGGTAAATGGCCCGGCGCTCGAACCGATCAGCCACGCCGCTGTAGATGGCCATGGCATTGACCTGCCGGATGTTGGTAAATGTGCCGTTGCGATTTGCCAGATACCGCCGCGCCGCCGAGACAATTTCATCGTACCAGTTGAGCCATCGGCGGGCCTGTGCCGCATCACCAATCGCCCGCAGTAAAAACACACCATCCTTTACCGCCAGGCAGGTGTACAAGTCCGTGGCCATGCACGAAGGCGATTTCGGGTTATGGAAAACCTTCCAGGGAAAGGGGGGCGACCAGTCGATGAAAAGTCTGTGATTGTGCCGATCGGTAAAGAGATTCTCAGGTCCAAAGCTCGTTTTCATGTAACGTAACATGCTCAAAAGCATTTCATGTTGCGATTTGACGTACGTCAGGGCCCCGGTGTGGCGGTAATAATCCGCCAAGCCGACGATCCAGGCGCACGAGTAGCCGGGAATGCCATTGACATCGTTGACCGGCGGCTGGTCGGCAGGCCGCCCTCCCTGGGCTTTCCGGCGCAGATCGTTCATGGTCAACTGCATAAGAAAATGATCGAGAAACACATCGCTGATCACGCCACCGGAAACCTGCAGGTCTCCCATCCATTGAGCGCGATCGCGCTTGGGTCCGTCCCATATTCTTTCCTGCATGCACAAATGGGCGGTGTAGGCACCTGTGTACCAGATGCGATTTAGCATGGGATCGGAGCAGTCAAAGGCCCCGCGATAGGTAACAGGATAATACTTAAAATTCAGCCGCAGCGCATTGAGGTGGATGGGGTGCTTTCCGGCGAAGCGGATCACCGCATATCGAAAAGCGCTCCACGGCGTATGCTGGATGGCTCCGTTGAGCCGCATGGGATTCCAGCCGCCCAGTACCGGACGCCAGGTGCCCCATGGGGAATCCATGGCCTCGCCCTTGGATTCGCCGGTGCCAATCAACACGCCGCGGGGCAGCGGAAAATGGAATGTTTGTCCATCCGACGCCATTCGCACCAGGTTGCGACCCTGCAGTAAAAATTGAACGCGAAGCGCTTTGGCTTTCCCCGGCGCTGGATTACCCGCCTGAGCCTTGATCTGATTTACGGGAAAGGCTATGCGGCCCGCCTGCACATACTTGCGCACCAGCGCGGTAACATTACGTGTGTGTGCCGGATCGGTCAGCACCCCATATACCGCGCGCTGCACAACAGGCGGGGCGGGGTGTGCTTCGATCGGGCCGCCGGTACCGCGAATGTCAATTCGCCCCGCCACCTCCTGGCCAAAGCTCACCAGCAATTCCGGCGCATGAACGTGATGCGCCGGATCCACTGTCAGGCTGATGGGTAACGCCGGTGCCAGCCGTGATCTCCCCTGATAGCCTGGCCGAAGTATGCGTACCATGTGTCCGGATAATTGCCGTGCTACCGTCTTCAGGCCATGAAAAGCGCTGCGGCCTCGCAGCACGCTGACTCTAATGGGTTGGAAGTAAAGGTGCGCCATATACGCGGTTCCTTCCACCGGCCATGGCGCAAGCTCCGCTTTCCAAGGCCCGCGGCCATAGGGAGCCTTGACGCTGGCACGGGCCCAATGTGCGGCATTAAAGCCGCCGCGAGTCCACGCATTGGAAACTTGGACCTGTTGGGTTACGCGCCAACTGCTATTTGACCGTAAAATCGTGCGGCCGGCGGCGAGCAACCATAGAATGATTCCCGCCGCCCCGCCCCGGTTCTTCGCGCGAATCGCAAAGACGTTGTTTCCCGCATGCAGATCTGCCGTGATCGTCAGCCGCCGCGGATGACGCCATCGCGGCGAAGCGGGCGAACCAATATGGCGACCGGTTGCGGCAATGCGGCGTCCATTGATATAAAGAATAAATCGATTGTCAGCCGTTACGTACAATTCGGCCGCTTGCGGTGGGGCGGCCAGGGGCAGCACCCGCCTTAAATAGATCGTTTGACGATTTCCGACATGCGCTGTCCAAATCCATTCGGGCCAATGAAGTTTGCCATATTTGGCTGCCACCGCCATGCGCGGCCGCGGCAAACCGTAAGTGGGATCAACGGCAGGCGGCCGATAGTTTGCCAACCCAAACGTGCTGCTGCCGGTTGTCCGCATGTCCGCGGCCCTGAGGGTATGCGGCCCGATACCAAGTGCCATACACGCAAATATTAAACAACATCCTGTTTTATTCATAAGAGTCTCCGCGATCTTTTTCGCAAAGAGTTTATACGTTTCGCCAGCTCCCGGGTGGAAAAACGGAACCGCTGCAAAAAAAGAATCGAAACAGCGAATCCCGGTATGTACAGGTATCAAAATCGCGATCAGGCCGACGAAACATCGCATTCACAGGCAATTTCACAACAAAACGTCCAATTGGAGAGCCTGAAGGCGGCGGTTTTCCCCCGATGAATGATCCATATAGACCATTGAAAAAGCTATTGGTTAACGCCATTGCATGCGCCATAATAAATCCAGCAAGCTCGGTTGAGGTTTTGATGTTCATTGCGGATCGAACCCAAAACCCGCAACAAGTTATTCATGGCGCGTGTAACTCGTTACTAACCAGAGCATCAATTTAAGCAGGCGTCTTGACATAGGAGAATCTTGAGAGGCTAAGCATGATTTTGTGAAAATCGAACTGGCAATGGCCCGGCCAGAAGAAGGGAGATGGTGCTCCCTGGATAGAGATGAGCGGCACTTTGGGTTCCGTTGTGTCGGAGCGTAAAGAGGCCGCTGGGTAAGGTGTTTTCTCTTCTGCCGCAAGTCGCGGCAAACCGCAATCTGCCCGGTAGGCGGATAAATTTAGCTCTTCTTCGGAGCAAAAGGAGTTTTATCATGGGTATTAACTCACGTACCGTATTGTTTTCATCTGCCGCTATTGCGGCCTTCGGTGCATGCATGGCTGGCGTGCCAATGGCAATGGCAACCACTACTGCCACCCCGACAACAATTATCTCGGATACATTTCCAGCCAGCCAGGGGGTGGGTGCCGGAAGCTACCTGCAAGGGGCAACGCCGGATGTTGGACCGGCCGGCTCTACTTGGACAACGCACTTTTACAACTCAACTACCAGCGTCTATTCGACTCCGACGAGCGCCCAGGCACCGTTTATAAATCAGATCGGGTCTTCGGGTAATTATGCGGCCTATTTCCCGAATTCCTCCGGGGGCGACGTAGATGCGGCAATCCCATTTACACCATCCGGCAACGGCATACTGACGCTTACAGCGACCCTGTACTATCCGGGGGGCGACGGATGGGTAGCACTGGGCTTCGCGAATTCCGCGGCTACCGCCGATCCATACGGCCAGTCCGGCCCATGGGCCTACCTGGATGCCGGAGGGGGGCTGAATCCCGGCGGTGTAATCCACGGATATGTCAACAGCCATACAAACACCGTGACACTCACATTCAACCCCGTTACCTTGGTGGAAACCTTCAGCGGACCTACCCTCACCAGTGGTACGCCCGTTACATTAACCGAGACGCTTACCAGTGCCCCGACCATTAACTCCATCTTTTTTGCACAAAGGGGCATTTCCGGTGGGTACTTCAGCAATGTAACGCTCACGCAAGGGCCGGAACAAGCTGTACCGGAACCGGCGTCCTGGGGTTTGCTGGGCTTGGGCGGAGTCGCGGGGCTGATGCTGCTACGTCGCCGCAAACTGGCCTGATATCTTTGTAAACCTCCTTGGATTCTGCTGGCCGTGGCGGCCTGAACTCAGGCCGCCACGGCGAAGCGGATCTGGTTGAAGACCACCGCCAGCATGATGTAAATGGGGCGGCCTTCTGTGGCGGTCAATGAAGCCATGATCGCCACATGTGGATTGCTCATCGACACAACAAAAACCCATGGCTTGGCCAATAATCACGGGTCGGCAGTGGTGCGGGGTGGGGCATAAGTGGAGCGGCTACAGGAATTGTCCAATCGATTGATCTTTTCATCGGAACTCTCAACACTGTTCTCAATTCTGAATTGATCATACAATCAGTTTATTACTCAGGAGATGTATCGCTTATGACTAAAAAGCAGCGAGTGGGTTTGTCAAGACGTGAGATCATCGCATCAGCCGCAACATTCATGGCGGCGGGCGGGGCGGCTAAACGTGTATTGGCCGTTGAAGCGCCAGATTCTCGCCGGACCCGCCGGGAGTTCCCTGACATCGCCAGTGGTAATCCTGATTTGCCGGAATTCCACGGACCGCGTGTGATCGGTGCCACGCCGGGACGTGATTTTCTTTTCCAGGTGCCACATACCGGCGCTACCCCGCTGGTTCTTTCCGCCAGCGGTCTGCCGCGCGGCCTGCGGATGACGGATACCGGACTGATCCGCGGAAAAATTCAATCGCCCGGCACATATAACGTACGGTTGACGGCCACCAACCGGGCGGGCCATGCCCACCGAGTTTTACGCATCGTCGCGGGGCAGCACAAACTTGGGCTTACGCCGCCCATGGGCTGGAATTCCTGGTATGCCTACAGTACCGGTAATACCGCGGAACTGACCCGGGCGGCGGCGGATGCGCTGGTGAAGCACGGCCTGGCCGCCAAGGGCTTTATGTACGTCAACCTTGACGATGGATGGCAAGGTGGCCGCACTGCGTCCGGTCAAATCATGCCCACGGAGAAGTTTGGCAATATGCAGGCGCTTATTGCGCATGTGCATGAACTCGGATTGAGATTTGGAATTTATTCATCGCCCGGACCGCAAACCTGCGCACATCACACCGGCAGTTGGGGGCATGAACTGCTTGATGCGCAGAGTTACGCCCGTTGGGGTGTGGATTTCCTGAAGTATGACTGGTGCAGCTATACCAAGGAAGTGCCGCGGCATCCGGATCTGCAGCAGTACATCAAGCCCTATGCCGTGATGCGGCGGGCGCTGGATTCCGTGGACCGGGACATTTTTTTCAGCTTATGCCAGTACGGTATGGCGCATGTCTGGACCTGGGGCGCAAAGGCTCCGGTTTTTGGCAATCAGTGGCGCACCAGCGGTGATATTATTGATACCTGGGCGGCGATTTCACGCAATGGATTTGACGCTCAACGGCAGCTATATCCCTTTGCGGGCCCGGGCCACTGGAACGATCCATGCATGCTGATGCTCGGCTATGGAAAATACTGGTCCGGTGCCTTGCGACCCACCCGGCTGACTCCGCATGAGCAACTTTTGCAGGTGACGCTATGGAGCATGCTGGCTGCGCCTATGGTTTTAAGTTGCGATCTCGACAAGCTCGATAAATTCACGATTGATCTGGTAACCAACACGGAGATTATTGCCGTAGACCAGGATGAACTGGGAATGCAGGGGCAATGCGTGGACCGTCAGGCCGGTGGCATGGAGATTTGGGCGCGTCCACTGTGGGATGGCACCGTAGCGGTGGCGCTATTTAACCGGGGGGCAAAATCGCAAACCGGCCATATCGCGTCCTGGGACATGTTAGATCCGGTACTGCCACGCGGTGCCCGGACACTTCGCGGATCACAACAAGTTCGTGACCTGTGGAAACGCAAAACATTAGGCTCAATGGCTCGCATCAGCATGCCGGTGCCCAGCCATAGCGCTGTGATGTTGAAAATAGGAAACCCTGCCCATTAATCGCAATGAGGGGAACCAACGTGCGGCCGATGATCCATTACCTGTACCACGATAAACGCAACGCATGTATCATGGGCTCAAGATAGCCGGGAACAGGGGGCGATTACAGAGGTCTGAAGAGGCACGGGTGGTGCCCGGCGGTAGTTGGTGG
>JAKBAC010000182.1 GCA_021809365.1 Planctomycetota bacterium
CGGCCCATCAACTCGCGTGTCAGTCCCTGAAGGGGGCACATTAACCGGAGAGCCGGATGCGGCAAATCCGCACGTCCGGTTCGGAGGGAGGGGAGACCGCAATAAAAGCGGTCTTCCCTACCCCTATCGCCGCCGCCTTTCCAAACATGTGCCACGCAGGCGACTTCTCAATACCCCTTAGCGCACAAACAACCGAACCCGGACGCCCCGTGCACACCGGAACTGGGTACCCTATCTAAGCCGAACCGGCACAGGCGACTCCCGCGCTCAAGCCTATACAGTCGGCCACCTTATTTTTTAGTCCATCGAAGGGTGTGAAAGTTAAGCGCGCCACCGCACAGGCAGCGCCAAGCCGCATTGCCCGGGGCAACGCCGAGCGAGAACAACCAAACCGTCCTTGGTGCGCCACGGCCTGCAGCAACTTGCGGCATTGCGCCTAGCGCGCTGCCATCCTACCATTGCGGGTAGGGCTAACGCTGGCCAGATCCCTGCGGGCGTCGGGGGGGGCTGCAGGTGCCATTGAGTTCCTGACTGCTTGCGCAGGTAGCCGTCGCTGCTCCTAAGCGGCATGCCCTGCGCAGCGCCGCCGGGTGTATGGTGAAATGAAACACCGTAAAAAATTCTTGGGGCCAGCGCTAAGGCCCCTTTTTCGCTGGTGACCCCGAAACCCGGGCCAAGCCATGAGCAAACGCTCGTGAGCCGCGACGCTAAAATTGGTGGTGCGCCCTCCCAAGCCTCGCCAGCGGCTTTCCGGGCTTCCCATGGCACCGGGGCCCGCTCCGCCCCTTAGCCCGCAATTGTCAGGCCCGGGTCGGCGGCAAGCACACCATGATTTTAATCCATTATGCGGGGTTTACCACAATCGCTACCCATAGGCACCCACAAATAGATACGCCCTTTGGCGGTGTATTCTGGCTGTCCTCCTGGGAAACCCAAGCGCTAAGCCCAGCGGCCACGGCGGTGATAATGGCAGCCGCAGCGGCAATTGGAGCGGAACCTGTCGCGGTTCCAATGGCCCCCATAATCGTCATCAAAGACGCCACATCACCTGTAAGGAGGGATTCAAGTGCCTTCGTGGCATCTGCATCAAGGTCCAGTTCCCAGCCCCACCAGTTCAATTTGGCCGTTGCGCCCTGTTCCAAGGCTTTGACATCGTTCGGAATATTCCCAACAGCCTTTGTCACCCCCTGTACGATGGTTGTAATCGTGTTAAGCGGGGTATTGGAGGTTGTCGGCTGGCCCGATGCTGCGCTGGGTGTCGCAATGGCGGCGGCGTTCGATTTGGCCACCGCTGCTTGAATAACTGCCGTCTCGCCCAGCGAAATCGGCCCTGCCCCAATTGCAAGTTGTGCCCCGGTGGCATTCGATGGCAAGCCGAGGCTTGCGATGACAATGTGAGGCAGCGATACCGACCAATTGCCGGGGCCTCCTTGAACTGCCAATGCCGCATTTATTTTGTTGACGATGTTTTGCGCCTGCTGTGCATTTGTCGATCCGGTCACGAATATTCTCCTTTAACATGCCAATTTGATACCAACACATCTATACTGTTTAGCGTTTCACCAATTTCCCATTCACCTTGGGCATAGGGGCAAGGTAGCTCAACGGAATCCAGAGCCCCGATCATTTCCCCCGCATTACGCGCACCCGGAAAAATCAGCAAATTTGTCCGGATGAGATGATAAAAGCGCAGATCCAAAGAAGAGCGGCCTATTTCACTAATTCCCGTATCCAACCGGGGGTGACTTCACGACCCTAACCCACACCCGTTTTGGGGGATGCTTCCCATTGGTCACACTGACGTCGAATTCACCGGAGACATCATTTGCTTTTACATACTCCGAGCCCTTGGCAGCCTGATCGGTACCGGGTATTTCAATAGTGTATTTTATCGTGACTGCATAGCCCCTCGTATTGCGGAACTCCATGGCCTCCAAATACATGCCGGCCGAGACATCATCATAGCGGTATTCAATGCCTCGCACATTCGTGGCTTTCCAGCTCGACCACTGATGCCCATAATCCGCCAGAGCGACCGTACTAAAAATCAGAACAGCCAGCACCGCAGGAACCATGGTTTTTAGCGCCTTCATAAGAAATCTCCTAACCAAATCGAGCCCCAATGCCCGATCACGGATTTGGCCGACAAGCACACGCAACGGCCCGCAAAATCGCCTGCATGAGCGCAGAGCACTGCAACTAGATATGTTAGTTGCCCGACCGCCTGCGAAGTTAAGCATTAGGCTCGATTTTTCTACACATTAGGGACAGCGGGCTCGCAAATGTAATGAAAATTGTTTTGAAGAATGCCCTTGGCGCTGGCAACAGGGTTTTTCCGCAATCGCGTGGGCCTAACCCGGATATTTCATCAGTTTTAGCTGACGGCGGCTTGGTCGCGGGCGTTACACTTAATAAAATCAGTGTCGTGATGGCACTTTGTAGGATTGAGCGTTCTACCTATAGATCAACAAGCGTCGGTGTGAATCCGAATTGGCTGCAAAAAAAGAAATGAAAATCGCATGAATCAAAACATTATGTCAAGATGATGGGGGCCGGGGAGAATTCTGCGCCTTATTCGAAAGAACAGAAAATTCCTCGCCGCCGGAACCAATCCGAAGACATCGGGCTGCCACTTGTTAAAACTGATGAAATGTCCGGGCTAGTCATCCCGACGCACATCAAGGCGACTGCATGGCCAAACTGAATCCCATGGCAGTCGAATGAGTAGTGGGCTATGATTCGTAAATGACGTTTTTCCGGAGGCGCCATGACCGTTAATGAAATTGTTGAAGAGCATGTGAAGGCCTCAAAAGAGTTGCGTAGGTCGCTGAAGGGATCCCCGGACAGGGTACGGACACTACTTATTCGAGCTGGGGTGCTGAACAAAAAAGGCACCAAACTGGCCAGGCAGTGTCGTTGAAATATGTACTCAACGGTGTCCTCATTTGTTCTGGGGTTCCACGGATGCGATAAAAGCACCGGGAACACCCAACGCTTATTGCCAGGTATTCCGTGACGGTTCCATTGAGTCGGTGAACTCCGGCCTGCTGGCCCCCATCGACGATCAGCGATCCACTAATCTGCCCGTGCCCGTTTTCCTTTCTTCGCTTGTTGAATGGATGAAAAATGGTCTCGGAGTCCACCATTCCCTTGCCGTCACCGATCCTGCGGTACTAATGGCAAGCCTCACGGGTGTAAAGGGAGTGCGATGCGGATTGTGGGAACGCATACGCTTGGCCGCGCAAGAGAAATCGTATCGACGGCGTCGTGATGTCTCGATCGGCCCGCTGGGAATCATGCACGGCTCGGCCGGTACCGCGTTGTTGTCGTTCGTTGTGTGGACGTTCAGAACTGCCGCGGTATATAGATGCGGGTAAGAAAACGTGCCCCACAATGTATCGGCCACCTGCCCGTGAACGGCTTCCCCGCGAATCGTTACGACTCTGCCTTTTTGACAACTTGAAAATTCAATTGCCCTGTTTGCCCCTGCCAGCGCGGCAGAAAACCGACTTTCCCGATGCCATCGCTCATACCAATAAAAATCCATAACGCCTTGTATTAGAATGCTTTATGAATCGTATAGTCGGCGAGAATCAGCGCTGGCACAGAAGTTGCATGGTTGCTCTTTATCGCTGGTGCTGCATGGCAGCGCCGGTGGTTCGGAAGTCGCCGGGCTGAATTGCTCGGATTGCGTGGCGACTATGACAACAACAGTAGGAAGCGGGTTACGTTCCGCGATATTTAGCGAAGGGGTCTCTCGATGGCAGTCAAGCAGATTTCGTTTGATGAATCAGCTCGTAAAAGTTTACTCGAAGGTGTAACCAAACTGGCTTCCGCCGTGAAAAGCACGCTGGGGCCGCGTGGTCGAAATGCGGTTCTGGACAAAGGCTGGGGCGCTCCCACGGTGACCAAGGATGGCGTATCAGTAGCCGAAGAAATCGAACTGGGCAACAAATTTGAAAACGTCGGCGCGCAACTGGTCAAGGAAGCGGCTACCAAAACCAGCGATATCGCCGGGGATGGCACGACCACGGCCACGGTTTTGGCTGAGGCGATTTTCAAGGAAGGCTATCGCAACCTCGCCGCGGGAGCTGATGCCATGGCACTGGCCCGCGGTATTAACAAATCGGTGGAAGCGGTCATCGCCAATCTGAAAAAACTTTCCAAGCCGCTCAATGTGGCTGACAAAACCGAAATCGCGGATGTGGCCGCCGTCAGCGCCAACAATGATAAGGAGATCGGCGGCATCATGGCCGATGCGTTCCAGCGTGTAGGCAAGGACGGTGTTATCACCGTTGAAGAAGGCAAATCGCTGGAAACGTACGTGGATGTTGTGGAAGGGATGCAATTTGACCGCGGCTACATCTCGCCGAATTTCATCACCAATCAGGATGAGATGACCGTCGTGCTTGATAAGCCGTTCATTCTCATATTTGAAGACAAAATTTCCAGTGCCACCAAGCTGGTCCCGATTCTGGAAAAGATACAGTCGGCCAAACGCCCGCTGCTGATCATCGCCGAGGATATTGAAAGCGAAGCACTGGCCACGCTGGTGGTCAACAAGATGCGCGGCATTTTGAATGTTGCGGCGGTCAAGGCTCCGGGCTACGGAGATCGCCGGAAGGCCATGCTGGAAGACATTGCGGCGCTGACCGGTGGCCGGTGCATCATGAAAGACCTGGGAATTGAACTCGATAAAGTCACGGTTCAGGATCTGGGGCAGGCCCGCAAAGTGGAAATTGACAGCGATAACACGACGATCATTGAAGGCGTGGGAAAAACCGAAGCCATCAAGAGCCGCATTGAACAGATTCGCCGGGAGATCGGCACCACAACCTCTGATTATGACCGTGAGAAACTGCAGGAACGCCTGGCGAAGCTGGCCGGCGGCGTGGCGCAGATTAACGTTGGGGCCGCAACGGAATCAGAAATGAAGGAAAAGAAAGCCCGCGTGGAAGACGCTTTGCACGCCACCCGCGCGGCGGTTGAGGAGGGCGTGTTGCCCGGTGGTGGAACGGCGTTGCTGCGCAGCCTTTCGGTTCTTGATAATGTCAAGACCAGCAGCCATGATGAGGCAACCGGCGTGTCGATTGTGCGCCGCGCCCTGCAGGAGCCGACACGCTGCATCTCCCACAACGCCGGTGAAGATGGCGCAGTGGTGGTCAAGAAGGTTCAGGCCGGCAAGGGCAACTTCGGCTTTAACGCTCTGACGCTGGATTATGAGCCGGACATGATCAAGGCCGGCATCATCACCCCCACAAAAGTTGAACGCAGCGCATTGCAGAACGCGGCGAGCGTGGCGTGTCTGCTGCTGACCACCGATGCCATCATTGTTGAGAAGCCCAAGGCCAAAGACGCCGGTGGGCCTGGTGGCCCCGGTGGCATGGGTGGTGGAATGGGCGGCATGGGCGGCATGGGCGGAATGGGGGCTATGGGCGGCATGGGTGGCATGGATATGATGTAATCCGGCGTGACGGCTTGGATTTCTGATGATATGAACCAGGGCGGGTTGATTCCGCCTGAATTGAATTGACAGTTTTAGGAGAAAACAAAAATGAAACTCAGTCCTTTGGATGATCGTCTTGTCATTAAACCCGCGGAAGCGGAAACCAAAACGGCCACCGGCATTGTTTTGCCCGAAACCGCCAAGGAAAAGCCCACGCGTGGCAAAGTCATCAGCGTGGGCCCCGGCCGCATGCTCGACAGCGGCAAGCGGTGCCCCGTCGCGGTGCAGGTTGGTGAAGAAGTCTATTACGGAAAATATTCCGGCACGGAAGTAAAAATCAATGATGTGGCGTATGTCATTGTGCGTGAGAGCGACCTGCTGGGCGTGGTTGAGAAATAATCGTCGGCTCGCCGCGGCGCGCGGTCAGGCGTGTGCGCCTGCACCGGAAATGTAACGTTATTATGCTTATTTGAGGTGTAGTTATCATGGCTGCTAAACAATTCATGTTCGATCAGGCCGCCCGTCAAAAACTTCAGGATGGTCTTTCCAAACTCGCCGGCGCGGTGAAAGTGACGCTGGGTCCCTCCGGTCGCAATGTTGTGATCGCCAAAAGCTGGGGCGCTCCGCAGATCACGCGTGATGGCGTAACGGTGGCCAAGGAAGTTGAGTTGCCGCAACCATTTGAAAATATGGGTGCCAAGCTGGTCAATGAAGTGGCGGGAAAAACCAATGACATCGCGGGCGATGGCACAACCACCGCAACGGTTTTG